>JBCBZE010000214.1:0-6140 GCA_039815505.1 Bacteroidota bacterium
AAAGCCCAATGCCTCCTCCGTAACTTCCTCTTGTTTACAGGCCCTTACTATTACATTTTCAATAGCGACCGGGTGAAACAATATCCCTAAAGGATTTTGAAACAAAGGAAACTTATAATAATCCAGCTTTTTACCGATATGTGTTGTGAAACAAGACCCCAATAATACCAATCGACTTTTATAATCGATCTGATGTTGCTCAGCTAGCAAAGTGATTTTTGTTTGTAGTTTCATAGTATCAGTACTCGGATATCGGCAAATGATAATGATTCAAATGGCCTACTATAACGGTCAACCCACATATTCCTTGGCTTTCTCCAGAGCCGCCTCGATACCTGAAGGATTTTTACCTCCTGCGGTGGCGAAAAATGGCTGGCCGCCGCCACCGCCCTGAATATATTTTCCCAACTCCTTGACAATGGTACCGGCATTAAGATCTCCTTTTGCGACCAACGCTTTAGAGATGTAACAGGACAACAATGCCTTACCCTGTTGTTCCGTGGCAAATACTAAAAATAAGTCGTCCTCATTATGTCCCATGCCAAAGGAAAGGTCTTTTATCCCGGCGGCATCCAAATCCAGTTTTTTAGCCAAAAACCGAACACCATTAATTTCAGTGAGTTCGCCCAGAAGTTCATTTTTTAGGTTTTTGGATTTATCCTTTAATAAGTGCTCTACCTGTTTACGCAGCTTGGTATTTTCTTCCTGTAATGCACTTACGGCCCTCACAGGATCCGGGACATTATGGAGTAAATCCTTTATTTCAAAAAGTTTTTTGTTATTCTCATAATAAAATTCCTTTACCGCATCGGATGTAATGGCTTCTATACGTCGTATCCCAGCGGCCACGGCACTTTCTGACCTTATCTTAAAATGCCAAATATCCCCGGTGTGCTTTACATGGGTACCTCCACATAATTCAATGGACTGTCCAAAACGTATGGTCCTTACCGTATCACCATATTTTTCTCCAAAAAGCGCCATGGCACCCTCTTTTAAGGCCGCTTCCATGGGTACATCCCTATTTTCTTGTAAAGGTAGATTACCTTCTATTCGTCCGTTTACAAAATTTTCTACTTGATGCAGTTCTTCTGGGGTAAGTTTTGAAAAATGTGAAAAATCGAACCGCAAATACTTGGAGTGCACCGCAGAGCCTTTTTGTTCTACATGAGGCCCTAGAATTTCCCGCAACGCTTGATGTAACAGATGAGTGGCGGTATGATTGGCTTCTGTCCTTAAACGTTGTTTTTTATCTACCACCGCTTTAAACGCTATATTGGTTTTCTTGGGAAGGTTTTTCGAAAAATGAACAATTTCGTTATTTTCCTTTTTGGTATTGATTATATACACCACATCTCCGTTAGCGGCTTCCAAATAACCCTTGTCGCCTACTTGTCCTCCGCCTTCCGGGTAAAATGGTGTACAATTAAACACCAATTGATATTGTTGTCCCTCTTTCTTGGAAACCACCTTTCGGTACTTCATTAATTTCACATCGGCCTCCATAGTATCATAGCCAACGAATTCCTGAACACTCGTCTCATCCAAAATAATCCAATCTTCCATGGAGATTTCAGATGCCGATCTTGAACGGTTTTTCTGCTCTTGCATAGCCAGTTCAAAACCTTCTTGATCCAAACGGTATCCTTTTTCTTCAAGAATCAGTTCGGTCAAGTCTATGGGAAAGCCGTAGGTATCATACAGTTCAAAGGCTTTTTTACCCTCTACTATTTTTCCTTTCGTGTTTCTCAAGGTAGTATTTAGCAACACCAGACCTTGTTCCAACGTATTTAAGAACGACTGTTCCTCTTCCTTGATCACATTCTCAATCAGTTGACGTTGTTCCTTCAACTCAGGGAATGCTTCGCCCATGGTATCCGTTAATATTTTTACCAAACGATACATAAAAGGTGTATGGGCCCCTAAATAGCTATATCCATAGCGCACAGCACGTCTTAATATTCTTCGGATAACGTATCCTGCACCGGTATTACTTGGTAATTGTCCGTCCGCTATGGAAAAGGTAATGGCCCTTAAATGATCTGCGATCACCCTAAAGGCGACATCGGTCATTGGACCGGTCTTGTCGGCCACACCATATGTACGCCCCGTAATTACCGATATTTCCCTGATAATAGGGGTAAATACATCTGTATCATAATTGGAATGTACGCCTTGGAGCACCATACAAAGACGCTCAAAACCCATTCCCGTATCTACGTGCTTTGCGGGTAAGGCCTCTAATTTACCATTGGCCTTCCTGTTGTATTGCATAAATACCAAATTCCATATTTCTACCACCAAGGGATGGTCCTTGTTCACTAGACTGGCCCCCGGGACCTTCTCCTTTTCCTCTTTGGTCCGTATGTCCACATGTATTTCCGAACAGGGGCCACAAGGTCCTTGTTCGCCCATTTCCCAAAAATTATCCTTCTTGTTGCCCATGATAATCCGATCTTCGGGTACAATGGATTTCCAAAGTTCATACGCTTCTTTATCCACCTCCAGATGATCGGCATCATCACTCCCCTCAAAAACCGATACGTACAGACTATTTTTATCTATACCATATACCTCTGTAAGTAGCTCCCAAGCCCATGTGATAGCCTCTTTTTTAAAATAATCACCAAAACTCCAATTCCCCAACATCTCAAACATGGTATGGTGATACGTATCCTTGCCCACTTCTTCCAGGTCATTGTGTTTACCGCTTACCCGAAGGCACTTTTGGGTATCGGTGATCCTCGGCTCTTTAATTTCACTGTTCCCCAAGAAAAACTCCTTGAATTGGTTCATCCCCGCATTGGTAAACATCAAGGTGGGATCATCCTTGATCACCATAGGGGCGGAGGGGACTATTTTGTGGGATTTATCCTTAAAAAAGTTTAAAAACCGGGTTCTAATTTCTTGGGATTTCATGTGAAAAAGGTAAGCTTTTTATAATTTTAACAAATTATACAAAACAATTTTTATATTTGTTTGTTGTCATAGGACGAAAGCACAAAAATAGGACAAAATCCATTCATGTCTAAAGTAAAATATTATTACGATCCCGATACGCTTTCTTATCGAAAGATAGAAGCGAAAAAATCCCGAAAATATAGGAACATTCTTCTATTTATGTTGGGTGCCGGGCTTTTTGGTTTTCTGGGCCTAACCCTATTGCTCAATACCAATCTTTTAAATACGCCAAAAGAACTTTCCCTTCAAAGGGAAGTAAAAAACTATGAACTACAATTTGAGCTATTGGACAAGAAAATGGGTCAAATAGAGCAGGTCTTAGGTAATATTGAGGACAGGGACAACAATATTTATAGATTATATTTTGAGGCCAATCCCATACCGGAAGAACAACGTAGGGCCGGTTTTGGGGGAATCAATAGATATAAATCACTTGAAGGGTTCAACAATTCGGAAATGATTATTTCAACGACCAAACGTTTGGATATCATCCAAAAGCAAATGGTCATACAGTCCAAATCTTTGGACGAGATTACCAAATTGGCCGAGGAGAAGGAAAAGCTTCTTGCGGCCATTCCCGCAGTGCAGCCCATAAACAATGAGGATTTAACGCGTATGGCTTCTGGTTTTGGATGGCGGTCGGACCCTTTTACAAAGGCGAGAAAAATGCACTGGGGCATGGATTTTACGGCACCCAAGGGTATTCCCATTTATGCCACCGGTGATGGCAAGGTTACCCGTGCAGACAATGGTTCCTCGGGTTATGGAAAACACATCCGAATAGACCATGGCTATGGGTACTTGACCCTTTATGCCCATCTTAGCAAATATAATGTAAGGAAGGGGCAAAAAGTAAAAAGGGGAGATCTTATAGGCTTTGTAGGGAGTACGGGACGGTCCGAGGCTCCCCACCTACATTATGAAGTGTGGAAAGACGGTGACCGGATAAACCCCATAAATTTCTACTACGGAAGTTTAACGGCGGAAGAGTTTGAAAATATGCTAAAATACGCTACTCAGGAAAACCAATCCTTGGATTAATGCATGTAGAGCTCCCGGAAAAAAGGTACTATGGTATTGGTGAAGTTGCCAAAGCTTTTGCCGTAAATACCTCCTTGATACGTTTTTGGGAAAAAGAATTCGACGTGCTGAAGCCTAAAAAAAATGCAAAGGGCAACAGGAAGTTTACACCAAAGGACATCCAAAATCTTCAACTTATCTATCATTTGGTAAAAGAACGGGGGTTTACTTTGGAAGGTGCAAAAATTCACCTGAAAGAAGAAAAGTTAAAGACCTTGTCGAACTTTGAAGTCATCCAAAAACTGGAAAAGGTAAAAGCCGAACTTGTCAAAATCAAAAATCAATTATAATAAACACTAAACACCTATACTCATGAAAAAATGGTTAATTCCCGTAATTATCCTCGCTGTTATCGTATTTGTCCTGGGCGGATGGTATGTTAATACCAATAACCTGCTAGTAGATATGAAAGGACAGGCGACCAAACAATGGGCCAATGTAGAAAGTTCGTATCAAAGAAGAAGCGATCTCATCGGCAATTTGGTAAAAACGGTACAGGGTGCCGCCGATTTTGAACGGGGAACCTTAACCGATGTCATTGAAGCTAGGGCCAAAGCCACATCTACCTCAATAGATGCCAATAACCTAACCCCCGAAAAACTAGCTGAATTCCAACAAGCGCAAACGGGTCTTTCATCGGCACTTTCCAGACTGTTGGTCACTGTGGAAAGATACCCTGATCTAAAAGCCAATAGAAACTTTTTGGAGCTTCAATCCCAATTGGAAGGCACGGAAAACAGGATCAATGTGGAACGCAACAAGTTCAATAACCTGGCAGGGGAATATAATATCATAATCGAAAAAATCCCGACCAATATAATAGCTAATATCGCCAACTTTGACCCACTGGCCCTGTTTAGTTCCAAGCCCGGTGCCGAAAATGCTCCTGATGTAAATTTTGAATTTAATTAATTACATCAATGTCCCAAGTTGAAGCCTTTTTAACGGCCCAAGAGGAACAAGAGGTTGTAGCGGCCATCCTTGAAGCGGAGAAAAACACTTCAGGTGAAATTAGGGTGCATATAGAAGCTACTACCCAATTAGACCATTTTGACAGGGCCAAGGAAGTATTCCATTATCTAAAAATGGACAATACCAAAGAAGGAAACGGAGTGCTGATCTATGTTGCCGTACACGACAGAAAATTTGTTATTTATGGAGACCAGGGCATAAACGATGTTGTCCCTAAAAACTTCTGGAATACCACAAAGGATCTGATACAGGCGCAGTTTAAAAAAAATAACTTTAAGCAAGGTTTAATAGACGGGATTTTAAAGGCCGGAACGGAGTTGGAAGCGCACTTTCCATGGAACCACAACGATACCAATGAATTGAGCAATGAAGTATCTAAAGGTTAGTCTTCTTTTCTTTTTCCTTTGTACCTGCGCATCGTATGCGCAGTTCAAAATTCCTGAAAAACCGCAGGAACAGACCAGTGTTTATGATTATATAGATCTTCTTCCCCATGGTCAAAAAAACGCATTACAACAAAAATTGATCCGCTATTCGGATAGTACCTCCACCCAAATTGTAATTGCCATTATACATTCCACCGAGGGAGAGAATATTAATTTTCTGGGTGCACAATGGGGCGAAAAATGGGGAATAGGGCAAGCAGATAAGAATAATGGTATTCTTATCCTACTGGCAAAAGAGGACAGACGAGTTGCCATTAATACGGGTTATGGTATAGAAAGCTCCCTTACCGATGCACTATCCCGAAGAATCATTGAAGGCGTTATCATCCCCGAATTTAAAAAGGGCGACTATTATGCGGGACTAGATAAAGGGTCCGATGCCATTTTCAACGTGCTCAATGGAGAGTTCAACGAAGAACGCAGCTTTACCAACGGCAATGGGTTTCCTTTAGAGTCCTTATTGCCTGTTGTCATCTTCATCGTTATTCTTATCATACTATCGCGTCGTAACAAAAGAGGCGGAGGAAACGGCGGAAAACGTTCTTCTGGAATGGATCTTTGGGACATCATTATCCTAAGCAATATGGGGCGTGGCGGCTTTGGTGGAAGCTCATCCGGAGGAGGATTCGGAAGTGGTGGTGGCTTTGGCGGAGGTTTTGGAGGCGGAGGTTTTGGAGGAGG
>JBCBZE010000133.1:0-8453 GCA_039815505.1 Bacteroidota bacterium
CGTCCAATGACCTTATAGCCCAAAAGCATAAAGGGTAGATTAACCAGTATGATCAACCCATACAGCGGTAGAGAAGACGTTTCTGCTATTAATAAGGAGATGCCGGTGGCACCGCCATCAATAAACTGGTTTGGTAACAAAAAACTGTCCAGGCCAAATGCGGCGGAAAAAATACCCAAGACTAAAAAAAAGCCATCTTTTAGCATCAATTTATAATCGATGCTTAGCGTATTTTTCTCCGTTATCGACTCTTTCATTTGTTTATGCTATATACCCCTTATAAATTCTCCGGATTAACCGCCAAACTATTGAACAGCTTTGCCTTTGCCGTAAAATATTTATTCTGTACCTCGTTCTGTTTTAACTCAGAATCAATAAGGCTACGCTCTCTTGAATTTATTAAGAACAGTGAGCTTTCACCAAAGCTGAACTTACGTTCTTCCGCGGTCAACAGGGTAGTATAATTATTTACGATATCGGCTATTAATTGGTTCTGTGTTTGAAAAGATTCGAGCTCTTGATAAATGGCCAATACCTTATTACGAATTTCCAATTGTGCGTTATCGTACTCAAACTGGGCATCTTTTAATTTGAATTTTGCCAATTTTACATCCCCTCTTTCTTTTCGTAAAAATATAGGTGTACTAAATCGAATGCCCCCCTTCCATTCCCTAAAATCATAGGAGCCCCCTATATCAGGGGTTTCGGTCAGGAAATTGTATTCTGCATCTATTTTTGGCAACAACTTATTGACCTTTAATCTTTTATCTACTCTTAAACCATCTATTTTATATCCCAAGGATTTTAATTTAGGATGGTTCTCCAGTGTAAAGCTATCCAAGGGTTTCCCCATAATTTCCAACGTAACATCTATATCTGTCTCTATATTGATATCCGGTATCACATTGGATTGAAGTTCTACCGGGGTATTATCATTCAACCACAAAAAATTAGAAAGTTCCAAGGATTTCTTTATTAGTTTAACCTTGGCCTGTTCTAGACTAAGGGCCCTGTTCTGCATCGCTATTTTAGCTTCCACGGTATCTATCGCGGCTATATCACCTGATAATGCACTTTGTTTAATTCCTTGAAAACGCACTTGGGCATTCGTCAAGAAATCCCTAAAAACTTCTTGATCATTATACGCTTGGAGCCAATCGAAATAGGCGAGAGAAGCTTTAAAAAGAATTTGGTTCACCAGTAGATCCCTGTCTGCCTTGGTTTGCTCTCGTAGAAATTTTGCCTTACGCAAGGTGGCCATCCGCTCGTTGATCCACAATCCTTCTGCCAGGGCCACTGAAATACCTGCGCTATAAAGGCCGTCATCGGGGAAGAATTCATCTTGATTTATGAAATCACCCTCAGCTTGTTCAAAACCTCCCTTGAGTTCTATACCATACCATGTAGGAATCTTAAAAGTCGCGTTGAGCCGGTCCCAATATTCAATACCCTTAAATTCTTTCTTTTCAAAGTCTACTTCTAGCTTTGGATCAAAACCACCCCTTGATCGCATTAAATTGGCCTGACCGATATCAATGGTCAGTTCCGCTTGTTTGGCTATAGGGTGGTATTTTTTGACATACCCCAAATATTCCCTGAAATTGAGCATGATACTATCCTGTTGCTGCGAAAAAAGTGGGAGGCTTGATAACAGCAGTGCATATATTAAAAATTTCCTCATCCTATTTCTTTTCAACCTTTGCCGTTGCGTTATCTGGTTGGTAGTAGTTGGGCGGGAACCCGTTGAGTTGTCGCCATAATTCAAACCAAATGGGCACATCTTCCAACAAGGCTATGGTATTGGCACCGGACCCTACTCTAATATCCTTGGGCCAAGGATGATCGTCCGGGTCCGGGGCCAAAAGGACCCTGTATTTACCATTATCGCTAATGAACGTCTCCACGGCTACTACTTTTCCCCCATACGTACCGTAGGACACATTGGGCCAGCCATTAAACACTATAGCCGGCCAACCATCGAACTGTATGCGTACCGTCTCTCCGAGGTGTATCAATGGAAGGTCCAAGGGTTTTACAAACGTTTCTACGGCCATGTCGTAATCCGAGGGCATAATACCTACCAATCGATCTCCTTCCTTGAAAGTCTCACCTATTCCTCCCTGCAAGGCTTTGTTTATAAACCCATTTTGTGGTGCTTTAATATAATAGAGGTCATTACGGATTTCGTAGTTGGTAAATTCATTTTCAAGTTTGGTAACCTGTGCTTCCCCATCGAATTGATTGGACTGCGCGGTATACATATCACTCTGTGCTTTGGAAATCTTATCGGTATATTCAGCCCTAACGCGATTAATTTCGACTTGGGCGTTGAGCACCTCGTTCCTACTTGCCAACAGTTTGTTCTCTTGAGAAATCAATTTTGCCTGGGTTTCCTGAAGTTTTAATCTTTTTTCTTCAACGTCGGTTACCGCTTTTAATCCCTCTTTTTCCAATTGTACTACCCGATCATATTGGCGCTCGGCAATAGTGATATTGGTTTTGGCGGCTTCCAGATCTATACTATCGCTCTGTACTTTTAATTTGGATTGGAGCAGTTTGTTTTTAGATTGTTCCAATTTCAAGACCCGTTCATTCCCCAAAGCTCCTATTTGATTGTTCAATGCCTTCACCTTTTCTTGATAGGAAACTACAGCCATGGACTTGGCCTTGATCTGACTACCGGTCCTTTCTACCAGGTTAGGATCAAAATATTCATTCTTTATTTCGGAAATAAACAAAATGGTGTCCCCTTTTTTTACATAATCCCCTTCCTGTACGTACCACCTCTCAATACGGCCCGGTATGGGTGATTGAATGGTCTGAGGTCTTTGATCTGGTTTTAGGGTGGTAAGGTATCCCTCTCCCGATATGTTCTGGGTCCAGGGCAGAAACAATACGATAAAACCTATAAAGGCAAACCCTAATAGAAAACGATTAAAGTGTTTATAATGCCTTTTGTGAAATACCCTTTTTCCGGACTTATAACCCGATATATCTACCTTTTCGTTAAGCTTGTTATCAGATATATTTAACATTATCCTTTATTTTTCGTTAGTAATCTTACCGTTTTTTACCGTAATAATCCTGCTACATCCTTGTGTCCACCTGGGGTTTTGGCTAACTACTAGAAGTGCCCACCCATTGGATTTGTCTGTGAGGAAATCCATTATCTCTTTAGTCTCTTCCTTGTCAAATTGATCTAAAGGATCTTTGAGAATCAATAGTTTTGGCCGTCGAACAATACTTCTCGCCAATACTATTTTTTTGGATATGGTATATGGAATTTGTTTACCTTCTGGATAAAGTATGGTCTTTATACCCTGCGATTGTTCCTTAACAAATTGGGAAAGTCCCGTTTTCTCCAGGGCCCAATAAATATCTTCACTGGTTATAGCAGGATCACCGAATGTGATATTGTCCTCCAAAGTTCCCTCAAAAGGCGATTCTTCGGTCAAAGACTGCCCTAAGTAGGAACGGTATTCGTTTAAATGAAGCCCTTTGAGGGATACATTGTTTACATAAATGTTCCCTGAGGTCGGTTCAATAATACCTGCAATAAGCCGTAAAAGGGTAGACTTCCCGGAACCACTGGGGCCTTTGATCAAAATTTTACAGGTGGGCGTAATGGTGAGGGAAACATTGTCCAAAATCTTCTTGGCTCCATCAGGTACTGTATAATCTACATTTTCCAATTCCAAAGTAAAGCCTTCGCTTTCCTTAAAGGGGCGTTCTCCTTCCTGGGGTTCCAATTCCTTATCTACCACTTGACCCAGTTTTTCCAAGGAAGTGAGCACATCGTAAAAAGACTCCAGTCCAAGTATCAATTTCTCAACAGAGGTAATAACCAAAAGTATAATAAGCTCTGCGGCTACGAACTGACCAATATTCATTTCCTGGTTAAGCACCAAAAGTCCTCCTATTAGGAGCAATCCTGCCGTGACCAGCACTTTAAAACCTATCATTTGGATGAACTGCAAAATCAGGATTTTAAAATGACCTTCCCTTGCCGCTAGATAATCGGCGACCAATGTATCGTTTTTATCGAGCGCGTGGGTGGTTTTGCCGGAAAGTTTAAAACTTATGATGGATCTTGCCACTTCCTGAATCCAATGGGCTACCCGATATTTATTTTTGGATTCTTCCAAGCTGGTTTTTAACCCTTGTTGGGCAGTGTACTTAAAAACAATATAGATAAGAAGCAACAACAGAAGCCCATAGATGATAAAAAATGGGTGATAGAAAGAAAGCAGCAACAGCCCAAAAAGAATCTGTAATAAAGCCGCTGGAAAGTCTATCAATATTTTTGCCAACCCTTTCTGCACTGTTAGCGTATCAAAGAAACGGTTTGCCAATTCTGGAGGGTAATAATTACGTAATTCGCCCATTTTAATTTTTGGGAAACGATAGGCAAACTCGAAAGAGGCCCGAGTAAAAATTTTCTGTTGTAGATTTTCTATAATCCTGATCTGCATAAGTTGCAAAATCCCAACAAAAGCTACTCCCAAAGTCACCAAGGTCACCAAAACGATCCAAGATGTGCTTACTTGGGCACCCTGGATCAAATTAATAATAGCTTGTATTCCAAGGGGCAGTGAGAGGTTCACGATTCCCGCAAAAATGGCATAATAGAAGATTTGGGAAATATCTTTTTTATCTAGTCTAAGAAGACCAATTAACCGCTGCCAGGCGGTTAGAATGTTTTTAGGCATGCTTTTTTTTCTTTAGACAGTTAAATACTAAATCGGTAAAATATGGGGTAGGGCCAATATCCTCATTGCAATTTGTTAAAGAGGTAAAATGATCCTTAAGAAAATATTGATGCAAAGAACCTTCCAATACGGTACTGGCAAGACTGGAAGGGTATAGATAATCTGGGTTTACGGCATAAATCATCTCACTCATCCTATTGACCAGTCTTTTGTAAATAACAAAGTATCCCTCCTTGTTTTCCTGATCAACTTCCTTGGTAAGATAGGATTTGGAATACTCATTGATTATGATTTTATTTAGAAGTATCTCATCGATATGGGAGAAAGAAGAGTCCACTTTCGTGGCCCTTGTAACTATTTCAATAGCTTTGCTAAGTTTCTCCTTGGCATTACCTATACTATTGGTGGAAAAAACCAATTGATATTCTAACCACCCCCAATACCAAGAGGTAAGATATAAGAGCAGTTTATGCTTATTCTCAAAGTATCTATAAATGGAACTCTCATTGGAGCCTATTTTATCACCTAACTTCTTAAACGTAAACTTTTCAAAACCAATTTCGTGAATCATAAGGATACTCTGTTCTATAATTCTTTTTCCCAAATCTGATGATTCAGGATCTTTTATATAGATCTTCTCGTTGATACCAATTTTTACCGACTGTAATAGACGCTCCATAACTATATGTATATATTATCATCGCAAATATAATAGTATTACTATTGTATGCTAATAGTTTAACTTATGTTTAACGCATGTAATACTAATAAATTGGTTGATCATCATTAATTTTATCATATCATTTAATACTAGGCTTATGAAATATATATACATTTTACTCTTTGCAAGTCTTATTTCATTACACTGCAATGCACAGCAGCTGTATCGCCTACAATGGGAAAATTATCAACAAACCGAAGTCCTATCCGGAGCATTGGATAAGGAAATAAACTTGCACGGTAAGAACATTATAGTAACCATGGGGGGATTAAATGACCTCGATGGTGCCGGCAACTATCTGAATATGTATGGCAATACACTTATCATAGATAGTCTGGACATACTATCCGATGGTACTAGAAACGTTGTTTTAAGAAGAGAGGACGGTAAAAATTTCTTCAATCTTTTCTCAACGGTTAGAGCAAGATTGATACCGCTTGAGCGAAGTGGCACTAGTAATGCGGATTAAACCCGATTGAACAAATGATCGGGGTCCTCAATATGGCTAAGCGTAGATTAAAAAAAAATAATCATGAAGAAGGGGATGTTATTTTTAATTATGTTTTTATCCACGGCCATGAGTATTCAAGGGCAGAAAAAAAGCATGGATATTACACTAGGAGACACGTTGGTTTTGGGAAAACCCATATCATCTGAATATAGATATGTGCACTTTCCCGCGAAGAATACCATTATTAAACGTGGTGCCATAGCCAACTTTAAAAGCGTCATAAACAAAAAAGTAATTGTTGAGCAAATGTACATTGACGCCAATGGGATTACCCAAGTTGTATTAAAAAGAAGCGATGGCAGAAAATTTTTTAGATTTTTTCCAAGGGTTACGGCCAACCTAAAAATGGCTTTGGAAAAAGAAGAATTGACAGTTCTCAACGGATAAACGTACGAACATCCGAAATGTTTAGGAACAAATTTTGACCCATAATTGTTCTCTGGTGCGCCAGCCAACTCAAGTTAGTGTTCGCTAAAAACAATTGAGTGTCCTCTGGCTGGCGCTTTTTATACTATGCGAGAAATAGCTCCCCCCTTAAAAAAGTCTAAAACAAAATAGGTAATGATAGTCATCCATATTCTATGCTCCGAGAAGAGTGAAGCTGAAACCATAATAGAATTACTCATTGAAGAACAATTAATATGGAACGCCACAATTTCTAAAAAGACGTTTTACGAAGAAAAAGATAAGGAGCGTATAGGAACCAATGACAAATTTTTGATTACCGCTAAAACCAGGTCTTTGCTTTTTCAATCTGTAAACCACCTGCTTAGAGACATCTATAAGGATCATATGCCATTGCTTTATTGCATACCTATTGTTTATATGGATCCCCAACAGTCCGATATGCTATTAAAACAGACCCTTAAAATTTAAATCAATACTTCTCGAACCAATCAAACTTCTCCTTAATTATATTATCTTTTTCTACATAAATATACTTCAGGAAAGCATGGGCCGCCGGAGATAATTTTTTCGCTTCAAGCCAAATGAGGTTCCAAGTGGTACTAATGGGTAATCCTTTAACCGGAATTATTTGAAGATCATTGTTCTTTAGGGCATTCTTAATTCCTATGAGCGGCATTATGGAATAGCCCAGACCAGCTATAACCGCCTGCTTTACAGCCTCATTTGAGGTAAGCTCAATTTTTTTTCTCACTGCGAATCTATTCCTTGAGATAAAATTCTCCATTGCATTTCTGGTAGCTGAACCCGGTTCCCTAAATATCAATGGCAGGTCTTCCAATAATGTTTTTTTTGTTGGGGCCTTTACAAAATCCCTTTGCATACCACCTACAAAGAAAAGTTTGTTCTGCATGAGTTCCACTCGATTAATTTTTAGCTTTTTTGGCAGGACGGATACCATGGCAAAATCCACTTCGTTCTGTTCCACACTTTCCACAACCCGGGCTTTATTAGTGACGTCCATGATAAGTTCTACACCTTTATGCTGCTCCATAAAATCGGATAAAAAATAGGGCATTACATATTTTCCCGTGGACACCACGGAAATTTTAAGGCGACCGGATAATTGTCCTTTATACGATAAAGTTTTGTAATTAATGGCATGCACCTCATCCAGGATTTTTTCGGCAGCAGCGGCAATTTCCTTTCCAAAATCGGTTACAAACAATTTTCTTCCGACCACTTCGGTCAAGGGAATCGAAAATTGATCTTGAAAATTTTTCAATTGTATGGAAACTGCTGGTTGTGTTAGATGCAGTTCTTCCGACGCCTTTGTAATACTTTGGTTTTGAGATATTTTCAAAAATATCTGTAATTGATGCAGTGTATAATTCATAAATAACATTTATGTATAGTATAATAAATATAAATAAAAATTTATGATTTAAATGCTAGACCTTTGTATCGATTATAAATACTTAGTACTAAAATAACTTTAAAACTTTTAGACATGCAGACACAAGAACTAGAACAAGTAAAAAAAACTAAGCAAGCAATTCAATTGGTAGAAGGCGTATTTACCCCATCAGAAGCTTCACATGTTATAACGAGTCTATTGGACGAAAAAATCAATTTTCACAAACTACAGAGATTACAAGCCTGTGAAGGAAACCATGAAAGTGATACCCAATACACAGATAACCGGATTAAAGAATTGGAAAATGAAAAACTGATTGCAAAGGAATTTATTGCCAACATACGTAGTCTGGGCCGCAACCTAAAAATCAATGGAACATTAGAAATTGATCTTGCGGATTAATTGCTATTCGAATACTACGTTAAACGTAGGTCTCGCGAAAAATCTCCAATTATTTCTTAAAAACAACAAAACGGCCCTGGTTGGACTGTAACTAAAAATCACTATATGTTTTCATCAAAACCCTTATTACTTTCACTGATTGGACTAAGTTTACTCACATGTAGTGTGCTGTTCTCCTATGTCAATAACAATATTTTTATGGACAAACTTCTAATATGTTCTTTTATACTGTTTGTTGTTTTCTTGATAAGGTCATCGGGTAAGATCCGGTGACCTTACATTTTATAA
>JBCBZE010000416.1:0-2309 GCA_039815505.1 Bacteroidota bacterium
CGTGTCCTTAGGGAAAAGGGGACAGAATATCCGCATACGGGTAAATTTAATTTACATTTTGAGAACGGGGATTATCATTGTAAGGCCTGCAATGCCAAACTTTTTGAAAGCGAGCACAAGTTCGAAAGCGGTTGCGGTTGGCCCTCTTTTGACGAAGCGGTAGAAGGTGCCATAGAATACATAAGGGATACTTCACATGGCATGATCAGAACGGAAACGGTATGTGCCAATTGTGGAAGTCACCTAGGGCATGTTTTCAATGACGGTCCTCAAGAAACTACAGGACAGCGATACTGTATCAATTCCATCAGTATAGATTTTGATCCTGAGGCTTCCTAATTACATCCCATACCTACCAATACATAAGTCTTTATTTCATTGCGCATATTCCCTACCTTGTATGTGATAACATGTTTTTGGAATATGGATTGTAGAAGTAACCATCTAAAAAGTGTCGTTTTTGAGTTTCATCGTTATAAAACAATGGGCGACGAAACCTTTGAACAAATAAAGAAAGCGGACATTCATTGGATGTACGGGGAAGAAAACAATAGTATTTCCCAAATCGCAAAAGATTTGGTTGGGAACATGTTGAGCAGATGGACCCATTTTATGACGGAAGACGGTGAAAAACCATGGCGGAATCGCGACATGGAATTCATAGCCCCCTATCCTGCGAAAAAAAGTATGAAAGAGGCATGGGAAGAAGGGTGGGAATCTCTTTTTAATGCCCTGGATTCCATCAACATGGAAAACTTTGATACCGATGTTAACATCGGGAACCGATCACACACGATCATAGAGGCAATTAACAGACAATTGGCCCATTATGCCAGCCATGTGGGGTAAATTGTACTTTTGGGCAAGATGATCAGGGGAAAGGAATGGGTCTCCTTGTCCATTCCCAAAGATGGTTCGGAAACTTTCAATAAAAAAATGTTTGAACAGAAGGAATAAGTTCAAAATAGCCGACCTACCCACTTATACATTTTGCTTTATCCCACCCATCGTCCCGCACTAATCACAAACCATAATCGGCTTTTACTTTTTCCAAATTTTATATTTAATATTTTGGACTTCATAAGGCTATGGGCTTTCATTTTGGTTTCGTAACTTTGCAACTTCATTTTTGGACATAAAAAATTAAACACATGAGTAACTTCGATGTTATCGTTTTAGGTAGTGGTCCCGGTGGTTATGTAACTGCGATCAGAGCTTCACAATTAGGGTTAAAGACCGCTATTATTGAAAAAGAGAGTCTTGGTGGCGTCTGCTTAAATTGGGGTTGTATCCCTACCAAAGCATTGTTGAAATCAGCTCAGGTATTCGAATATCTTAAACATGCGGAGGATTATGGTTTAAAAGTAGATGGGGCCGACAAGGATTTTGGAGCCGTTGTACAACGCAGTCGAGGAGTGGCCGATGGCATGAGCAAAGGTGTTCAGTTCTTAATGAAGAAAAATAAGATTGAAGTCTTGAACGGTTTTGGTAAATTGAAGTCGGGTAAAAAAATAACCGTCACCGATGTGGACGGCAAGGAAACCGAATATTCCGCATCACATATCATTATTGCCACCGGGGCCAGAAGTAGGGAACTTCCCAGTCTGCCTCAAGATGGTAAAAAAGTTATAGGCTACCGCGAAGCTATGACCTTGGAAAAACAACCCAAAAAAATGATCGTGGTAGGTAGTGGCGCCATAGGTATCGAATTTGCGTATTTCTACAACGCCATGGGAACAGAAGTAACCGTGGTAGAATACCTACCCAATATTGTGCCCGTGGAGGATGAAGATGTATCCAAGCAATTGGGAAGAAGTTTTAAGAAAGCTGGGGTCAAAATAAAGACCTCCGCAGAAGTTACGCATGTGGACACTTCGGGAGAAGGGGTAAAAGCTACGGTAAAAACTGCCAAAGGTGAAGAAGTTTTGGAAGCGGATATAGTACTATCTGCCGTGGGTATTAAATCGAATATAGAAAATATAGGTCTTGAAGAGGTAGGTATAGCTACGGACCGGGACAAAATTCTGGTAAACGATTATTATCAGACCAATATTCCTGGATATTACGCCATTGGTGATGTAACTCCCGGGCAGGCTTTGGCGCATGTGGCCTCTGCCGAAGGAATTCTATGTGTGGAAAAAATTGCCGGCATGCATGTGGAACCATTAGATTACGGTAATATTCCCGGCTGTACCTATTGCATGCCAGAGGTTGCCTCCGTTGGACTTACGGAAAAGCAGGCCCTGGAAAAAGGCTTTGAAATAAAAGTTGGGAAATTTCCATTTTCAGCTAGCGGAAAAGCAAAGGCC
>JBCBZE010000065.1:0-12507 GCA_039815505.1 Bacteroidota bacterium
CAAACGGGATACACAAAAAGTGGCCGAAAAACTGATTGAGGATGGTTATAATGCCGGGGCTTTGCATGGAGATTTAAGCCAAAATCAACGGGATTTGGTCATGAATTCCTTTCGTAAAAAGCAAATTCAGATGTTGGTGGCTACAGATGTGGCCGCAAGAGGCATAGATGTGGACGATATCACCCATGTAATCAATTATCAATTACCTGATGAAATAGAAACCTACACCCATCGAAGTGGGCGTACCGGTAGAGCAGGAAAATCCGGTATTTCAATGGTAATCGTTACCCGTAGTGAACTTCGAAAAATTAAGTCGATAGAGGCCAAGATCAAACAAAAATTTATTGCCAAAAAAATCCCTACAGGGATGGAGATCTGTGAAATTCAATTATATCATTTGGCGAGTAAAATAAGGGATACCCAAATCAATGAAGAGGTAGATAATTTTCTTCCAGCTATCAATGATGTATTGCAAGGAATAGATAGGGATGAGCTGATAAAAAAAATTATCTCGGTAGAATTCACCCGTTTCTATAATTATTATAGCAAGTCAAAAGATTTGAATACCGCGGATTCCGACGGGCGAGGCGAAAGACGAAGAGATCGTGGAAACTATGATGAAGGCTCCAAGAATGGTTCTGTTCGTTACTTTATAAATGTCGGGGAAAAAGATGATTATGATTGGATGTCACTAAAGGACTTCCTAAAGGACACTTTGGATTTAGGAAGAGACGATGTTTATAAAGTAGATGTGAAGGAAAGTTTTTCATTCTTCAATACCGATGCCGAGCATACCGAAAAAATATTACAGACCTTCTCCGATTTCAAGGTAGATGGTCGATTTGTTAATGTCGAAGTCTCCAAAAATCCTGGTGGCGGCGGCCGAAGCGGTAGAGATCGTGGTAGAGGTGGTAAAGGCAGGGACAGAAGTAGAGGAAAAAGGCGAGATAGAAAATCTTCTTATGGTAATTCCAGTAATTCCGGGAAAAGAAGAAGTAAAAAAAGAGACGGATTCTTTTAGTTAATTGTATATTAAAAAAACATGCTTACGCATGTTTTTTTGTTTTGTTTAGTATTTTTAGCATTGGATTGTACCGCATGAGGAAATATATACTTCTATGTTTTGCCCTAATAAACTTCATTGGTTTTTCTCAGGAAGACGAAGAAAAACCCCCTAAGGAGAGGGAGGTGAAGGCTGTTGTCGTCAATGCCCAGACCGAATTTCCAATGGAGAGCGTCCATGTGGTCAATTTAAACAAAGTAGTAGGGACTATCACGGATAAACAAGGAGAGTTCACCATTATGGCTGCGGTCAACGATACCCTTTATTTTTCTTTTTTGGGGTTTAAATCCCAAAAAATCCGCGTTACCAACGATATGTTCAAATTCAAGGACACAAAAGTAAAGCTCACCGAGCTGGCCTACGCCTTGGAGGAAGTTATCCTAAGGCCATTTCAACTTACCGGATATTTGGAAATAGATGTAAAAAACCTACCTGTAAACAATGCGTATCAGTATAGCATATCCGGTCTCTCCGTGGGCTATGAAGCGGGGAAGAAAAATCCCAGTGCCGTAACAAAAGTACTTGGCGCCATTCTAAACCCTGCCGACCTGCTGCGTAATTTATTCGGAAAGAAACCAAATCAGTTACGAAAACTTAGAAAAATTAAGGAAGATGATAAAATCAGGGACCTTTTGGCCTCAAAATTCGATAGGGAAACCTTGACCGAATTGTTGCAGCTGGAAAAGATGGATATCGATGATATTCTTAACAACTGTAATTATTCCAAATCCTTTATCACTACTGCGAACGACTTGCAAATTTTAGATGCCATAAGCAGCTGTTATGAAGAATATAAGGTGCTGAACAGGGAAAAATAGGAATACATCCCAAGTTTCCTTTCCAAAAAAATAGCTTTATACGTCCGCAACTCACTCTTTCCCAAGACTATCTATAAATAGTTAGGGGTATTATTTTATCCCAATAAATAAATTTTATAATTCCGAAAGCATTTTATAGTTTTAGGGAAAATAGACAAGGATGAAAAAACTGTTGGTAACCGTAGCATTTTTCACGTTTCTTTTTTCCTGTAAAGAAGAAAAAAAGCAGGTGGTTAAGGAGGAATCGGTAATGCTCATCGATTCTATCTCCAAACCAAAAAAAGTCGTTCCCTTTGTATGGGAAGGTGCCAACATCTATTTTATGCTCACCGACCGATTTAACAACGGCAACCCCGATAATGATGTAAATTTTGAAAGAACCAATGAAACTGGAAAACTAAGAGGTTTTATGGGAGGCGATATTCAAGGAATAACACAAAAAATAGAAGAAGGCTATTTTACGGATTTGGGGATAAACGCAATATGGTTCACTCCCGTTGTAGAACAAATACATGGAGATACCGATGAGGGAACGGGTAATACGTATGGCTATCATGGATATTGGACCAAAGATTGGACCGCCTTGGATCCGAATTTTGGAACAAAAAAAGATTTGGAAAAGTTGGTGAAAACCGCCCATAATAAGGGTATAAGGGTATTGATGGATGTAGTGTTGAACCATACGGGCCCAGTAACCGATGAAGATGCTGTTTGGCCTTCGGAATGGGTAAGGACAGAACCCGTCTGTGAATTCACAACTTATGAAAATACGACGAGCTGTACGCTGGTAAACAATCTCCCGGATATATATACAGCATCGGATAAAGCAGTTGAACTTCCCGATCCGTTGTTGGCAAAATGGAAAGATGAAGGTCGTTTAAGCGCAGAGTTGGATGAGTTACAGTTATTCTTTGAACGTACAGGATATCCTAGGGCGCCTAGGTTTTATATCATTAAGTGGTTAACAGATTATGTAAACGCCTTGGGAATTGATGGTTTTAGGGTAGACACGGTAAAACATGCAGACGAAAAAGCTTGGGCAGAACTCTATAAAGAAGCCTCATATGCCTTTGACACATGGAAAAAGAAACATCCAAATGAAGTGCTTGACGACAATGCATTTTTTATGGTGGGTGAAGTATATAATTATGGGGCCTCAGGCGGAAGAGCTTTCGATTTTGGGGATAAAAAAGTGGACTTTTACGATTATGGATTTAAAAGCCTTATAAATTTTGAGCTTAAACGTGACGCAACAAAGAGCTATGAAACTATCTTCAAAAAGTATCATGACTTGCTAAACACCAAACTAGAGGGAAAAAGTATCCTAAACTACTTGAGTTCACATGATGATGGAGAACCGTTCGATAAGGAACGTAAAAAGCCATATTATGCGGCCAATGTGCTACTGTTGACACCAGGGGCCTCCCAAGTCTACTATGGCGATGAAACGGCACGTAGTCTCGCTATTGATAGTACACAAGGGGATGCTACCCTTCGCTCTTTTATGAATTGGGAAGATCTGGACAGTATCCCTGAAACAAAAAGAATACATGCACATTGGAAAAAATTAGGTACGTTCAGAAATAACCATCCAGCGGTTGGCGCGGGAAAACACAAACGTTTGGCCAAAAAACCTTATGTGTTCAGTAGAATGTTTGTAGATGGCGAATACAAGGATAAAGTCGTGGTAGGCTTAGACTTGCCCAAGGGGAAAAAATCCCTTTGGGTAAAGGGCTTTTTTGGAGATGGTACAAAATTATATGATACCTATTCCGAGACCGCAATTGAAGTAAAAAACGGAAAAGTGATTTTAGATAACGAATATGATATAGCACTTTTAGAACTAGCACAATAAATTCTCCGGAGATAGGCTTTTTTCTATTGTTGCGAATGAAAGGCAATCCTATTCCCTTCCGTATCTCTAACAAGGGCCATAAAACCATGCCCAGCTCCTATACCCGTTTTTGGTTTTAAAATTTCTCCGCCGGCCTGCTCTACTATAGCAAGTTGATCGGCCACATCCTTGCAAGAAAAATAGATCAGCGGCCCATCGGTTGCACTAGGGGTATACATTTCATGTTGTACCAATGAGCCTGTAGCCCCGGATTTACCCTCTGCAAAAGGGAACCAGCCCATAATTAATCCACCCAAATCATGTATAGTGATTGAAATATCAAAAACCGAATCGTAAAAGGTTTTGGCACGTTTCATATCCGTTACCGGAATCTCGAACCAACCTACCATATTGTGTTCCATATATTATTTTTCTAATATCGTTTTTAAGCTTTCAAGACCTTGTTCAAAATCTTTGCCTACCATTTTGTCCATGTTCATAAATAACATCATGATACTCATGGGGAACTTATTTTTTCCGGAAAAACCCCATTTTACCATAGTACCACCAGTAGAAGTGTCATCTACTTCCATATAACAATCGGAAGTTGATTTCCAAGGTTTCAGAAACCTTAATTCCCCTTCTACTCGTTTACCATCAATGATTTTTGTGATTTCCTGTTCCCCTTCTCCAACATCTTTATTTCCATTCCAATAACTCACGGCCCCGACTTCCCCATCCGTTCCCGTAAACCTTTTTTCCATATTAGGGTCTTTCTTGGCCCAGGGAGACCATTCATCCTGTTTCTTTAAATACTTTAGATACTCAAAAACCTGTGGTCTTGATTTTGCTATCTCAATTGTTCTAAAAACATCATACGATTTTGGGGCTATGATCGCCAGTACTAAAATTAAGGCAATAATCCCCGCCAAAATATAGAGAAGTATATACATTTGTTTGTTAATTAGTTGGTTATGAATTAAAATTACTGATTTTTTTTACTCACTTTTCATAATATCTTGCTAAAATATCATCTATACTCTTGATGGTCTTTTTGGTCCAATTTAATCGTCTTTCTAGCTTTTCGGTGGCTGTTAACTGCCAGTTCACGTCACTTTTCTTTAATTGGTCCGTAAGCGTATGTAAGACAATAGCCGCAGATACCGAAATGTTAAGGCTTTCTGTAAAACCTACCATGGGGATCTTTATAAAAGCATCAGCTTGTTCCAATACCTCGTTGCTAAGCCCTTCTTTTTCCGTTCCAAAGAACAAGGCGATTTTATTATCGATCTTAAAATCGTTTAATAGACTGGTATCCTCATGAGGCGTGGTTGCAATAATTGAATATCCCTTATCTCTCAAGGACTTAATGCATGCACTACTTGTTTCATATCTATGGATATCCACCCATTGTTGAGCACCCATCGCAATATTCTTATCCAAACGTTTTCCAAATCTATCCTCTATCAAATGGGCTTCTTGAATGCCAAAAACATCACAACTTCTGATGACCGCACTCGTGTTATGTAATTGAAAAACATCTTCAATGGCCACGGTTATGTAATTCGTGCGCTCCTCAAGAATCTCCAAAAAGCGTGCTTTGCGTTCCGTTGTAATAAAACCTTCTAAATGTGCCAGAAGTTGGTGGTCGATCATAAATCTAATATAGTAAAAAAGGAAAATGTATCTTTAATCACGCATTTATCCATAACGTATGAAAAAAAAGATTGTCATCCTGACCGGTGCCGGTGTTAGTGCCGAAAGTGGCCTAAAAACTTTTAGGGATGCAAATGGCTTATGGGAAGGACATGATGTTATGGAAGTGGCATCACCTCAAGGTTTTAAGGAGAATCCGGATTTGGTGCTGGATTTCTATAATCAACGAAGAAGACAACTTTTGGAGGTATCGCCCAACCCTGCACATATAGCCTTGGCAAACCTGGAATCCTATTTTGACGTTAGTATCGTTACACAAAACGTAGATAACCTACATGAGCGTGCGGGAAGTTCACACGTAGTACATCTGCATGGAGAACTGTTAAAGGTACGGTGCACGGTTGACGAGCATATGGTATTGGACTGGGATAAAGATTTAGTTCTTGGTGATTTAAGTGAGCACGGACATCAATTGCGACCACATATTGTTTGGTTCGGAGAACAGGTTCCTTTATTGGAAAAGGCAATGGAAATTACTTATTCGGCAGATATGTTAATTATCATAGGAACTTCCATGCAAGTATATCCCGCGGCCAGTTTAATCAATTATGTCAAAGCGCAAACACCCATTTATTTCATAGACCCCAAACCTAGTGTATCCGCTATGGAGCATAACAATCTTACCGTTATACCCAAAACGGCGGTTAGCGGTGTACCTACTCTGGTCACGAACCTGATTAATACCATGTCCTAGTCATATTGGCTCAGTCAATTATAAGGCGCTTTTGTTCTTTGGTAAGTCTTGCTTCCGCATGGGTCCATGTATATGCACCTAAGGGCATTTCTTCCTTCTCCACCATCTCAGCAACTTCCTCTAACTTATGAACTTTCTTTTTGGCAGAATACCCATCCCAATCGGAAAGGTTTAAATCTTCTTTTCCTTCCTCCATATGATCAGCCAACCCATAGATAACCGATGCTACATAGGTATACCATGGATATATGGTAGTATTGCTATGACAATTATAACAGGTTCCCCTTAATACCACCCGTACTTCTACAGGTGGATTGGTCTTCGTTATATAGCTTGCCAAATAATCACTCCGGTCCATTTTTTCGGGGTGATAACATTGCATCCCTACGAGGACTATAAGTAATCCCAAAGCTATTTTTTAGTATTTTCATTCTCTGAATTTATTAGATAAAAACACCCTATTTTGTGACCAAAACGGAGCTTTATACATCTTTGGACTATGTAAACCATTCTAGACAGAAACGTCTTGAAATGGCCAACTTAGTCCTTGATAACCCCCATTTAATTGCCCCATTAATGGATATTGTATTCCGTGTTAACGATCCTATTTCGCCTAAAGCCAGCTGGGTATTGGAATTTGCTGCCAAGAAAAACCTATCCTTCATTTTTCCCCATTTGGATCTATTTACTTCAAAAATTAATTCCGTTCGCCTGGATTCTTCCGTAAGACCCATAGCTAAAATATGCGAGTACCTCATTTTAGCGTATTTTTCAAAATCACGGCATGAGGTGCAAGGGGTTTTGAAAGAACATCATTTGGAACAAATCACAACTGCATGTTTTGATTGGTTGATAGGGGATTATAAAGTAGCAACAAAAGCGTATTCCATGACATGTCTTTATCAGCTAGGGAAAAAAAATAGTTGGATACACCCGGAGCTACGCTTGGTGCTAGAGCAAAACTATGCAAATGGTAGTGCGGCCTATAAAGCTAGGGCAAGAATGGTATTGGCCAAACTTAAATAGTTTGGTCCCTTAAAACCTTTTAAACTCCTAAACTAATAACTATCTTTGCCACTTTCCAAGAAATAACCAATTGATTAATAGATGTCGCTAAACGAGTTAAGTGCCCTATCCCCTATTGATGGACGTTATAGAAGTAAAACACATGCCTTGGCGCCCTATTTTTCCGAAGAAGCGTTAATAAAATATAGGGTCAGGGTAGAAATAGAATATTTTATCGCCCTATGCGAAATTCCATTACCTCAACTTGCGGCATTTGACAACTCAAAATTTAGCGAACTCAGAAAAATATATGAAGGTTTTGGGGCAGAGGATGCGCTGGCCATCAAGAATATTGAGAAAATTACGAATCATGACGTAAAGGCGGTAGAATACTTTATCAAGGAAAAGTTTGATAGATTGGGGTTGGAATCTTTCAAGGAATTCATCCATTTTGGATTAACCTCCCAGGATATTAACAATACGGCCATTCCACTTTCCCTAAAGGAAGCCATGAACGACGTCTATGTACCGCAGTATCTTGAAATATTCAATAAACTAAAAGAATTGGTTTCGGAATGGGATACTATTCCCATGTTGGCCAGAACACACGGACAACCTGCTTCCCCTACCCGCTTAGGAAAAGAAATACACGTTTTTGTAACGCGTTTAAAAGAACAATTTAATTTACTGAACGATATTCCCAGCGCTGCCAAATTTGGTGGTGCCACAGGAAATTACAATGCCCATAAAGTGGCTTACGGCCAAATTGACTGGAAGACTTTTGGACAACGATTCGTACAAGAAAAATTGGGACTGTACCATTCCTTTCCCACCACCCAAATAGAACATTATGACCATATGGCGGCCCTGTTCGATACCCTAAAAAGAATCAATACCATTATCATTGATTTAAACAGGGATTTTTGGACCTACGTTTCCATGGATTATTTTAAACAGAAAATAAAGAAAGGTGAAGTAGGTTCTTCAGCTATGCCGCATAAGGTGAATCCGATCGATTTTGAAAATTCCGAAGGTAATTTAGGTATTGCCAACGCAATTTTTGAGCATCTATCGGCCAAATTGCCTGTCTCCAGATTACAAAGGGATTTAACGGATAGCACCGTATTGCGAAATATAGGAGTCCCTATGGCACATACCATTCTGGCTTTTCAATCTACCATAAAAGGGTTGAATAAATTAGTATTGAACACTGTCAGGTTTGAACAGGACCTTGAAAATAATTGGGCCGTTGTTGCAGAGGCCATTCAGACCATACTAAGGCGGGAGGGTTATCCAAATCCTTATGAAGCTTTGAAGGGATTGACCCGTACTAACGAAAAAATCGATCAACGATCAATTGTAGACTTTATAGAAACTCTAGCGGTTTCCGAGGAAATCAAAATAGAACTTAAAAAAATAAGCCCGGCAAATTATACGGGCATCTAGACCGATACTTGGAATAGCCTATTTAAGCTCGGCCATAATAAAGAGGGCCCCGATAGTTATACCGGGGCCCTCTTTATTGATATACCCGCTTGCTTCTACTTCATTACTTTTGTAACCTCTACCTCATGTGGGTACGGAATTTCGATTCCGGCCTCGTCAAGCGCTAGTTTGCAACCTTCATACGTGGCGAAATACACATCCCAATAATCCTCGGGCTTGGAGAAAGGTCTAACGGCGAAGTTAACCGAACTATCCGCCAGCTCCAGCACATTTACGGAAGGTGCTGGATCCTTTAGAACTTTTGGATTAGAGGTTAACACCTCCATCAACACCTCTTTTACTTTTTTAATGTCCTCCTCATACGCTACCCCTATAACCGTATCTACCCTAATTTTACCTTCTGCCGTGTAATTGACAATATTGCCATTGGCCATGGCACCATTGGGAACTATGGCCAACTTATTTTCAGGAGTGATAAGTTTGGTAGTAAAAATTTCTATTTCCTTTACGGCGCCCAATACACCTTGCGCCTCAACCAAATCCCCAATCTTATAAGGTTTAAAGATCATAATTAGGACGCCTCCCGCAAAATTTGCCAATGAACCTTGTAACGCTAGGCCTATGGCCAAACCTGCGGCGGCTATTACGGCAGCGAAAGTGGTAACATCAACTCCCAATTGTGAGATGACCAATAAAATTAAAAATACTTTTAAAGCCCAGGAGACCAGGTTTAAAAGAAACTTTTGCAAGGACTCGTCATACTTGCTTTTGGACATTACTTTTCTTGCTGTCCCTACAATTTTTTTTATGATCCAGGAACCTATGAGGTAGATTAGTATTGCCGTAAGCAATTTTGGGCCAAATTCTTTTGCCAGCTCAATTCCATAATTGAACCATTCCTGTGCTTTTTCCATAGTAAATAATGTTAGTGTTAGTGTTTATAGAAAGAACAAGATAAGGATTAGCTCGGAAAAAATAAACGTTTCATGAACTTCGCTATTTTCTTTACGGTTATTTAACAAAAAAATCCTGTTCCGGATTTTCTGGAACAGGATTTTTAAACGTAAAGAAGGGTATTACCCTTTCAGGAATTTTCCAATTTCTCCTAGGCCTTCGCCATCATAATCGGATTTCTGTATGGCCTGTAATAACTGTACTATATATGCGGGGTTCATATTATCTCCCAATACCCTGACCAAGGCAAAACCCTTGTCATCACTGCTTCCATAAATAATTACCTCATCTATGGCGTCCTCATCGCCCAAATATTTGATCACCCCCTTACCGTAACTGGAGTTCAGCTTCATGAGCTCAACAAAATCCTTGTTCTTTAGAATCTCCTTTACCCTAGCCTTCTCCATTTTATACTCGGCCGCATTTTGCGTGGTCTTTTTAAAAGCCAATAGATTCATCTTCTTTAAAGAACCCAGGGCTTTTCTCTGTACATTCGTTAGATCCGTATCTTCCAGATTAAGAATACTTGTGGGGACATCCAGAGTAATAAAATTAGGGTTCTCCGCACTGTCCACATAATATTCCTGTAAGCTCTGGGTAGAAGAACAGGCAGATAGTATCATAAGGGATACCAAAACGAAACTCGTATTTTTTAATATCGATTTCATATTACTCTTTGTTTTTATGCGCTTTTTTCAAGTCCTTGGGCAAGTCCATTTTCTCCGTCAACATTCCAATTTTAGAAAGTTCAATATCACCGGTCATGGTAAGCAATACGGTCTCGAACTTTTTATGATCAACTTTCATATGGGAATCATTAAGTCCTGTAACAAACATTAAAAGTTCTTTGATATAGTCCTCATTTTTACCATATTTTACATAGAATCCAACATTGGTATCCTCATCCTTTACCCGCATCAGCTCTTCCAAAGAAGAAGATTTTAGATATTTCTTCACTGTGGATTTCATATCGGCCGTAGCTTTGGCATCTTCGGTCATAAAAACTTTTAAACCATTTATGTTATCTGCCAATTCTTTAAATTCTTTGGCATCAGCGTCTTGCTCCGTGTCCATTATGGATGCCAGCATTTTGAACATTCCCTTGCTCACTATGACAGCACCTACATTGTCCCTATCTTCATACTGATCAAAAATGGATTGTGCTATACTACTCCCTGGTAAAAGGGCCAATAAAACTATTACGATGATTTTTTTCATGATTGATGATGTTTATAAATTATTATTTATTCTTTTTTCCAGCTTCGTTCAATTCCTCTGGTAGATTCATCTTTTGTGTAAGGGAATTGATTTTGTTCAAGTCTATATCACCGGTGAGGGACAATAATACGGTTTCGAACTTTCTACCATTGGCCTCTATATCCTTTATTCCGGTAACAAACATTAACAATTCGCTTACATGATCGTCGTCCTTTCCACTTTTAATATAGAATTTCACATTGGCATCTTTATCTTTTATGCGCATCAACTCCTCCAAACGTGCTGTTTTAAGGTATTTGGTGACGGAGGCTTTCATATCCGCTCCAATTCCCTTGTCTTCCGTAGTAAAGACTTTTAAACTGTTTACGCTTTTAGCTATATCCATAAAATCCTGGGCCTCCTTATCATCAACTTCAACGTCAATTTTACTTAAAAGGTTGAACATGCTTTTGTTTACGATTACCGAGGTAACCTCGTCCAAGTCCTCATATTTATCGAAAAGGGATTGGGAAAACCCTGTCAACGGTAATACCGCAAGCACTATTATTGTTATATACTTTTTCATTTTTTTGTTTTTAATCCTTGTTATAAATTTTTTGTTTTGTTTCTTCAAACTCATTTAAATAAGCCATTTTTTCGGTTCCTTTACCAAAATTCTCGGCTAAAAGGCTTAATGCTTTTTTCGTTTCATTGTATGCATATTCCGCCTCTTTTTGTTCTTGGTAATCCCGATAGCTATCGGTACCAAAATAAATGCCAAATGTTAAAGCCACTACAGCTGCAATGGAAGCCCACTTATAATAATTTTTTCTGGGTTTTAGTGGCACCTGCCCTGTAAATCGTTCCTTTTTGGCCTCTACAATATATTGAAACATGGGAGCATATTGTTTTAGATGTGATGCTACACTTTCTTGCGAAAAATATGTCCTTAATGTTTCTTCCTCGGCAACCGTTGCGGTAGCCTCAAAATACTTTTCCAATAATTTTTCAATTCTATCCAATTCCATAGCTATGCTTTTGTACTAATTTTTCTCTAACTGTTTTTCTTGCCCTGGATAAAGTAACCCTTACCGCCGTGGGCTGCATATCCAATAATTCCCCTATTTCATCAAAATCATATTCTTCTACATCACGTAATTGCAATACCATTTTTTGTTGTTCCGGTAGCTCTTCCATAATCCGTTGCACCCAATCCACACTATCCTTGGCCTCTACCGCTTTCTGCAGGGAAGTATGCTCGTCCGCATAATTGCTATGTACCAATTTTAGGTTCCCTGCTTGTTTGGATTTTAGTCGATCTAAACAAAAATTCTTCGTCATGGTCATGGCAAAAGCCTCTACGTTGTTATAGCTTTCGATCATCTTATTTTTCGCCCAAAGCTTTAATAGAATCTCTTGAGTGGCATCTTCTGCCTCTTCCGAGGAAACCAGCAATCTTTTGGCCAATCTATAGAGCTTGTCCTTAAAGGGCATCACCACATTTAAAAATTCTGACTGCTTCATTTCCGGTTGGGTTGTCGTATAAACCATTATAGGTGTTTTACAATAGGAAGACGACGTATAACGATTTTTGTTACAAATAATTTTTTTTTCTCTTTATCGTAAGTATTTTAGGGGTTCGTGAACTAACCGTACAGCTGGTTTTATGTTCATATGAAAGAAAATTAATGGTTAGCCCCATAATTATCAAAATTCTTGGAACGATAATTGGTGAACTTATCGAAAAAAGATGTAAATAAAAAACAACTATGAAAAAGTA
>JBCBZE010000413.1:0-2342 GCA_039815505.1 Bacteroidota bacterium
AAGTTGATCCCTATCCCGGGTATTGACCCTAATGATATGGAGGCATTCGCGGCCATAATGCCTACTTTGGAATTTAAATACTTCATATTCCCATTTTTGGCGCATGCCTTGGGCACTTTGATAGGTGCTATTATTGCAGGCCTTATAGCGGCCCGTCATAAAATGACATTTTCAATGGTCATAGGCGGTTTCTTCTTATTAGGGGGAATAATCGTCAACATAATGCTACCGGGGCCCATCTGGTTTGCTGTACTGGATATTGCCGTTGCCTACATACCTATGGCATGGATAGGGGGAAAAATAGCCCAAAGCATATCAAAAACTACGTAAATGAAAGTATACTTTCCGCAATGGCAGGGTTCCGGTACCGGGAAATCTATTGAAGTTGGAGCCAAAACGGTTCTGAATTATCTAGGTGGTAATCAATTTAAGGGTATCCCGCTTTCTAGTATCCAAGCAGAAAATAATGGTGAAAAGCAATACCACATCAATAATTACGGGGCTATTGTTGACCAATTGGGTCGCTTACATAATGAAATTGCCGAATCACAACCGCGGACCGTACAAACCATAGGTGGTGACTGTGGATTGGAGATTGTGCCCGTCTCCTATCTCAACCAAAAATACGGTAATATCGGAGTAATTTGGTTCGATGCCCATGCGGATATCAATAGGCCGTGCGATTCCCCAAGTTGTAATTTTCACGGTATGCCATTGCGCACTTTATTGGGGGAAGGTGCAGAACCTATGAACCCCTTATTATTTTCGACCATTGAAGCATCCCAAATTCATTATATCGGTTTGCGGGATATTGATGACGCAGAGCAATTGCGCATAGACCAAGACCATATCTTTGCCCCTAACCAATTACATATCCCCAGTTTGGTACAAACACTCCAAAGTAAAGGTATAAAAAAACTATACCTACATTTTGATTTTGATTGTCTGGATCCTTCGGATTATGATCAAACCTATTATCAAGTACCCAACGGTATTACCATTCAAGAGGCCGAAGCGTGTATAAAAGCGTTACAACAAAACTTTGAAGTTATAGGGACCAGCGTGTTGGAATCTACAGCCATCAACGAAACGGCGCTTGCACCAATAACCGGAATCATTGATCTATTAATGAAAGATAAGTATGTCCCAAATACCTGAAATCTACTTTAAAAACGATATCGAATGGAGGGATTGGTTGCATAAGAACCATGCTACTTCCAAGGGTATATATCTCATTTTCTACAAGTTGGCACATAAAAACGAAAGTATGCGGTGGGAAGAGGCCGTCCGCGTAGCCTTATGTTATGGATGGATCGATAGCACGGTAAAAAGTCTGGGCGATGGAAAACGCCGGCAATACTTTTGTCCCAGAAAGCCAAAAAGTGTCTGGAGTAAAGTAAACAAGAAGCATATTCAGGAACTAAAGGCCGCGGGTTTAATGCATAAAACCGGATTGGCACTGATAAATGCCGCTAAAAAAGACGGTTCATGGACCGCCTTGGACGATGTGGAAAATGGCGTGGTCCCGGAAGGTTTAAAAAAAGCTTTCGATCAAAACCCAAAAGCCTTTGAAAACTTTCAAAATTTTACCAAAGGCCAGCGTAAAAGTTATCTGTATTGGTTGAATCAGGCCAAAAGGCAAGAAACGCGTGAGAAACGTATTGCGGAAATCATTAAACTTTGTGCCGCAAATATAAAAGCACGAGGCCCCAGTAGATAAACGGGTGATAGCAACAGTAGGCAAAAAGATGTGAACCCTATAATTGACCTCATACCTTAAAAAAACCGGAAAGTGGCACCGGTAATGGGCAAAAATATCGAAGGTGCAAAGAAGGGTTGCCGCCCATCTGCGAAAATTGATTTCCAAAGAAAAAACACAAGGTCAAAACAACTTTGATATCAAAAAGTAAATAGTGGATATATAGTTTGGCCATCCATTACCTATACAAGCTGTTCCCTCTCCCAGGTTTCGTTAAATTATACGTTTTAGCCCTAGTTTCTCCTATGCGTTTTATAGAAAACCCTTAACACCCATTTAAGAATTCTCCCGTCAGTTTTTGGTATATTTAGCCGACTAATCAACTATCCTAAAATTGATGAAAAGAATACTTTCCTTTGCGATGCTCTTAGCATCTGTTTCCTTTTTTGCACAAGAATTTAACATGGATCTGGTACAAGACCTAAAGCCAAGAAATATCGGCCCCGGTGGCATGAGCGGTAGGGTTACGGCCATAGACGTGGTTCATTCCAATCCCGATGTCATGTATGTGGGTACAGCATCCGGAGGATTGTGGAAGTCCAGCTCCGGAGGTATTAAATGGGAACCTGTTTTTGATGAGGAG
>JBCBZE010000144.1:0-8209 GCA_039815505.1 Bacteroidota bacterium
ACGAATTATGGATCAACAACCGTTACCAGGAGCCAGCAATGCACTTACCATGGGTATCATATCACTGGTGGGATCGCTTATCTGTTGCGGGCCCTTTGCCGCAATATTTAGTATTATTGGATTGTCCAGTGCAAAAAAAGCCGAAAAACTATATCAGGAAAATCCAAGTGCCTATACGGGCTATGAAAATGTGAAAACAGGGCGGATTCTCTCCTATATAGGATTGGGGCTATCGCTGATCATGTTAATTTTCCTTATCCTATATTTTGGGGTCATCATAGCGATGATAAGTACCGGAAATTTCGAAGGGGACTTCTGATTCCAATAGACATAGACCATAAAAAAGCCTCGATATGTCGAGGCTTTTTTTTATGCTGTAAACTGTAGTATTTTAATTCGCGACTTCGCTCATGAACTTTAGACGGTACAACCGTAGTTCCTCATCCTCATACTCCCCATCAAACTCTTCCAATGCGGTATTGATATTATCGGTTTCGGCTTCTAAAAAGTAATCGTGCAGTTCTTCCTGTTGGTCTTCATCCAAAATTTCATCGATCCAATATCCTACGTTTAATTTGGTACCGCTAAATACGATTTGTTCCATTTCCTTGATCAATTTTGGAAGCTCTAATCCCTTGGCAGCGGCTATATCGTCCAAGGGCAACTTTCTGTCAATATTCTGGATGATATATAATTTTAGGGCAGAGTTGGCCCCGGTGCTCTTTACCACTAGATCGTCCGGTCTTATAATATCGTTTTCCTCTACATATTGTGCGATAAAAGTAACAAACGGTTTTCCATACTTTTTGGCCTTTCCCTCTCCTACACCATGAATATTATATAACTCTTCCATGGAAATGGGATATTTCAAGGCCATGTCCTGTAATGAGGGATCTTGAAAAATCACAAAGGGCGGCACATCCAATTTGGTAGCCTGGGCCTTTCTAAGGTCCCTAAGCGATCGTAAAAGCTTCTCATCGGCCGCGCCACCTGCAGTTTTTGCTGCGCTCACTATGGCATCATCGGTCTCCTTGTTATATACATGATCTTTGGTCATCATAAAAGAAACGGGGGTCCTTAAAAAATCCGCTCCTTTTACTGTAAGGTGCAATATACCATACTGTTCTATCTCCTTTTTTAAAAGACCGGCGACCAATACTTGTCTAACCAAGGCCATCCAATAGCTCTTATCCCTATCCGAACCTATTCCAAAAAAGGGTTTTTCGTCGGTCTTATGGGAAGAAATGAGTGCATTCACCTTACCAATAAGGGCATGTACAATTTCTTTCGATTTAAACTTCTCGCTGGTGCCTTGAACCACCTGGATTAGTTTTACAACATCGTCCTTGGCCTCCTGTTTTTCCTTTGGGTTTCTGGTATTATCGTCCATATCCCACCCTTCTCCATTGACCTCATCGAATTCTTCCCCAAAATAATGTAAAATGAACTTTCTTCGGGACATGGTAGTTTCGGCATAGGCTACGATTTCCTGTAAAAGTGCATTGCCTATTTCCTGCTCCGCCACGGGCTTACCGGACATGAATTTTTCAAGTTTCTCAATATCCTTATAAGAATAGAACGCCAAACAATGGCCTTCGCCATCATCTCTTCCCGCCCTACCGGTTTCCTGATAATAACTTTCTATACTCTTGGGGATATCATGGTGGATCACATAACGTACATCGGGCTTATCTATCCCCATTCCAAATGCAATGGTGGCCACAACAACGTCAACATCCTCCATTAGGAACATATCCTGGTATTTTGACCTTGTCTTCGCATCAAATCCGGCATGATAAGGAACAGCACTTATCCCATTCACCTGCAACACTTGGGCCAATTCTTCCACTCTTTTTCTACTAAGGCAATAAATAATTCCCGATTTACCTATATTCTGTTTAACAAAACGGATAATGTCCGCATCTACGTTCTTGGTCTTTGGTCGCACCTCATAATATAGATTGGGTCTATTAAAAGACGCTTTGAAAACTTTGGCATCCGTTATACCCAAATTCTTTATGATATCTTCTTGTACCTTAGGGGTTGCGGTGGCGGTAAGGCCAATGATGGGTATAGCATCTCCCAATCTGCTGATAATAGATCTTAGGTTTCTATACTCGGGTCTAAAATCGTGTCCCCATTCCGAAATACAATGCGCTTCATCTATGGCGACAAAGGATAATTTAACCGATTGAAGAAAATCTATATATTCTTCTTTGGTGAGCGATTCCGGGGCTACGTACAATAATTTGGTAATACCATCGGTAATATCGCTTTTCACTTGTTTTACCTCTGTCTTGGTCAAAGAGGAATTTAATACATGGGCGACACCCTGTTGGGAAGATACCCCTCTGAGAGCATCTACTTGGTTCTTCATGAGGGCGATCAATGGGGAAACCACTATGGCGGTTCCTTCCTGCATCAGGGCTGGAAGTTGATAACAAAGTGATTTTCCGCCACCCGTAGGCATAATCACAAATGTATTTTTGCCTTGGACTATATTTTTGATGACGTCCTCTTGTAGGCCCTTGAATTTTGAGAATCCGAAATACTTTTTTAAAGAGGCATGTATATCTTTTTCATTTAAGCCCATACCCTATCTTAAAGTTTATAAACATCGCCGTTGCACAAAAATTTAAAACCTAACTTCTTTAAGTTAGGAATTTTTAATCCTTTCATAAATGAAGGGTATAAAATTATTTTATTGGGACTTAAAATCCCTTATAAAATTAAGTTTGCGTAATTTTGTTATCTTAAATATAATACATTCTTTAGGAATACAACCACATAACTCCAATATTACATTGAGCAACTCCAACGCTATACTTAACATAGCAAAGAAAACCATAGATACTGAAAGTGATGCTGTTCGTCATCTGGGCACATTATTGAACCAGGACTTTGTAAGTGCCGTTAATTGTATTCTGGAATCCAGGGGAAGGGTAGTGGTCTCCGGTATTGGGAAAAGCGCTATTATAGCTTCAAAAATTGTAGCTACCCTCAACTCCACGGGTACGCCCGCCATATTTTTACACGCCGCGGATGCCATACATGGGGATTTAGGTACTATTCAAGAAAATGATGTGGTCATCTGTATTTCCAAAAGTGGAAATACCCCAGAAATTAAAATGTTGGTTCCCTTGATCAAAAGAGGAAACAATAAATTGATAGGTATGACGGGGAAATTGGATTCTTTTTTGGGAAACCAGGCCGATTATGTATTGAATACTTTCGTGGCCAAAGAAGCCTGTCCCAATAATTTGGCACCAACGACCAGTACTACGGCCCAATTGGTATTGGGAGACGCCCTTGCCATCTGTCTTTTAGAGCTTAGAGGGTTTAGCAGCAGTGATTTTGCAAAATATCATCCAGGTGGATCCCTAGGAAAAAGATTATATCTACGAGTTGGGGATATTGCCACCAATAACATGAAACCCGCTGTGGATATCAATGCCAGGGTAAAGGACGTTATCGTGGAAATATCGGAGAAAATGTTGGGCGTTACCGCTGTTATGGAGAATAATAAGATTGTAGGGGTGGTTACCGATGGGGATATTCGTAGAATGCTCAATACCCATGATAATATCGGAAAACTTACGGCCAAGGATATTATGACCAGAAATCCGAAAACCATTGGTACTGAAGTATTGGCCATAAAGGCATTGGAACTCATGCAAGACAAAGGCATATCCCAACTATTGGCCATGGAAGGTGAGGATTATATGGGTGTAGTACATGTACATAATTTAATTAATGAAGGAATACTATAATGACAAAGGCTAGTAAGGATGCCAATGAAATGTCGTTCTTGGACCATCTGGAAGAATTAAGATGGCATTTAATACGTTCCACTTTGGCAGTGGTCATTGTGGGCAGTGTCGCTTTTTTAGCGAAGGATTTCATTTTTGACACCGTCCTTTTTGGGCCAAAAAATCCAGATTTTCCTACTTATGGCGTGTTTTGTAAGCTTTCCAAATTGTTGGGGTTTAGTGAAGCCTTTTGTATTGCGGAACCTATATTCACGGTTCAGAGCAGACAAATGGCCGAGCAGTTCTCGGCGCACATTTGGACTTCCATTTGGGCAGGTTTCATCGTAGGTTTTCCCTATATCCTCTATGAACTTTGGAAATTTATTAGCCCGGGACTGTATGAAAAGGAGCGTAAAAATTCCAGAGGATTTATTTTTGTGGCCTCCCTATTGTTTTTTCTGGGTGTGTTGTTCGGTTACTATGTGGTTTCTCCCTTATCTATTAATTTTCTGGGCGGATATTCCGTGAGTGATGAAATTGTAAGGGAAATTGATCTAAGTTCTTACATCGCCACCGTAAGGGCCTCGGTTATTGCCTGTGGGCTGATTTTTGAATTGCCCATTATCATATTCTTTTTAACCAAGATCGGACTGGTAACTCCGGAAGTATTAAAAAAATATCGAAAAATAGCGCTGGTCGTTGTACTGATTCTTTCCGCGGTGATTACGCCGCCCGACGTGGCCAGCCAGATCATAGTGGCCGTACCCATCGTTATACTGTACCAAATAAGTATTTATATTTCGAAAATCGTATTGAAGCGGGAAGCTAAAAAAACAAGGAAAAATGTCAAATCCAGTTGAAGAATTTAATGCCTATCGTTCTAAAATGAACGAGAAGTTATTGGCGAACAACAATAAGATCATTAAACGAATATTTAATTTGGATACCAATGCCTATGCGGAAGGTGCATTGGACGTACGTACCAAAGAGCTACTTGGTTTGGTAGCTTCGGCGGTGTTACGATGCGACGATTGTATAAAATACCACTTGGAGAGTTCCTTTAAAGAAGGGGTCTCCAAGGAAGAAGTGATGGAAACTTTGGGGATTGCCACGCTAGTTGGGGGTACCATAGTTATTCCGCACTTACGAAGGGCCTATGAATTTTGGGAAGCTTTGGAAGCACAGGAAGGTTAAAAAAACGACAATAGGACCTTGCCTACAGTTAAAATCCTGTAGATTTGGAAAATAGTTAGACACTATGAAACTTAGAGCCGAAAATATTATGAAGTCCTACCGGGGACGAAAAGTGGTCAAAGGTATTTCCCTGGAAGTGAACCAAGGGGAAATCGTTGGATTGCTTGGACCCAACGGAGCCGGTAAGACCACCTCTTTCTATATGATCGTGGGTCTTATTAAACCCAATGGCGGCACCATTTACCTGGATGACATGGAAATCACGAAGTTTCCCATGTACAAAAGGGCCCAAAACGGTATTGGTTATTTGGCACAAGAAGCGTCCGTATTTCGAAAACTAAGTATAGAAAAAAACATTCTAAGCGTATTGCAACTCACCAATTTGAGCAAAAAGGAGCAGGAAATGAAGATGGAGTCGCTCATAGAGGAATTTGGTCTGGGGCATATACGAAAAAATCGAGGCGACCTACTCTCCGGAGGAGAGCGCAGGCGTACGGAGATCGCAAGGGCGTTGGCCACGGACCCTAAATTTATTTTGTTGGACGAACCCTTTGCTGGTGTAGACCCGGTGGCGGTCGAGGACATACAACGTATCGTTGCCCAGTTAAAGGATAAAAATATTGGAATCCTAATTACGGATCATAATGTACAGGAAACCTTGGCCATAACCGAACGCTCGTATCTTATGTTCGAAGGAGGCATCCTTAAATCAGGTATTCCAGAGGATCTGGCCGCGGATGAAATGGTCAGAAAAGTGTATCTGGGACAGAACTTTGAGTTGCGTAAAAAGAAATTGGATTTTTAAGAAAGATTGCCACACTTCCCAAATCCAGTTTTCATTTTGAACTGAAAAAATTATATTCCATAAATCCTTCAACATTTCTTAAAGTTAGAAATGACAAGAAGTCTTATTTTTAGATAAAGAAACTAATACCTTAAATAAATTCATATGGCTATAACACCTTTTGACTCTTACGACCTAGGTTCCTGGAATCTTAAAAATAGAATAGTAATGGCACCAATGACGCGTAGTAGGGCCATCGGGGGAGTACCGAATGAACTGATGGCCAAATATTATGCACAAAGAGCATCCGCTGGGTTGATTATAACAGAAGCAACGGGTTCGTCCCCAAATGGAATGGGATATCCACGCATTCCAGGAATATATACTGATGAACAGGTCGAAGGTTGGAAGCTCATAACGGAAGCTGTTCATAAAAAGGGAGGAATCATAATTCTACAGGTTTTCCACACCGGTAGGGTATCTCACCCACTTAATATGCCGGAGGGTGCAAGGGTTATGGCCCCAAGTATGATAGAAAGTCCGGGTGATATGTATACCGATGAGCAACAAATGCAACCCCAACCCGTTCCGGAGGCCATGTCCTTAGGCGATATTGAAACTGCGGTAAGCGAATACCGCATTGCCGCCAAAAATGCAATTGCTGCAGGGTTCGACGGTTTTGAAATTCATGCGGCAAATGGATATCTTATTAATCAATTCATCAATAAACAATCCAATCAAAGGGATGACGAATACGGAGGCGATATCAAAAATCGTTCAAAGTTTCTTTTTGAAGTTGTGGATGCCGTTACCGCTGAAATCGGAGCAGAAAAGGTCGGGGTTCGTATTAGCCCCTATGGCGTATTCAATACCATGGATCAGTATGATGGGTTAACTGAAGACTACGAGTACATTGTTGAACAATTGTCAGACAAAGGAATAGCTTATCTACATCATATAAGGGCAAAATTTATGGGGGCTGCAGAGGTGCCATCTGATGTAGATGCAAGAATGAAAGCAAAATTTAATGGTACTTTCATTATAAATGGAGGTTACGAGAAGGATAACACGATCGAAGCTCTAGAAAAAGGGGCTGCAGATTTAGTTGCTATAGGAAAACCGTTTATTTCCAATCCAGATTTGGTTGAGCGATATAGAACCAATTCTTCCGTAGCACCTTACAACGCAGACTTATTTTATACCCCTGGAGGTTCTGGTTATACGGATTACCCCAGTTTAGAGGGAACATTAGACTAGAAACTATTGAATCAGATGCCACTGGACTCAAATTTGACCAATAGCTTCCGTGCTGATGCCTGATTTATTGTTTTAGTGTAACTTGGTTATTGGTCGTTAAAAAGTAATTAGGGTATCGTCCACTAAATAAACGATTAACTTGAAACAACCCATAATTTCAAGGCTGAAATTTTTTTTAGGCCAATCATTATGTTAGTTTTTCAAACTATAACTTATCCAGTTAATGATAATGCCCGAAATTTTGTAACTGTTCATTGAGGTTTGTAGGATTGGAACGGTCTTACCTATTCCTTCAGTTATGGTTTCAATTTTTAGTTGGTTTTTGAAATTGAATCCAATGAGAAAAAAAAAGATAAACTGGTTGCAGAAGGCTCGCGAAGGTTGGGACAATACTGGTAATACAAGGCCACCGTTCGCCATAGAACCAAAAGAAGGTCAACGTTCCGTTTGGGATTTTCCTCGCCCTCCCAGTATTGAAAAAGTGAGCAAATCAATAATGGTGAAATATCAAGGCAAAAGAAGTTTAGATTTCCACATGAAAAAAGAAAAGCTTGGTTCCCGTAGTCCGTTTAAAGGTTTCCAAGAAAGGACATATAAGACCACTTAAAGATGCCAAGTTTATCTCCAAGATACAATTGGATGGAAGGAACCTATAAATGTATACATTACAAACAAGCTTACAACGGCATCCAAAGTACCAGCAAAATTTCCACTATACAGAATACAACAAAGGGAATCACCAAATACCCCATAATATCCCTCGCCTGAATGTGGATTCCTTTGGCCATTACCGGTAAAATCAATAATAAATAAAAGGGCTGTAACAGATTGGTCAGCGCTTCACCATAGGCAATGGCCAAAGAGGCCCTTGCGGTCATGGCGGTCAATTCTTCAGGAGGTAAACCCGTACCAATGGTGTTCACCGCTTCTATAACACTTGGGCCTATGACGGCATATTCCCCTCCAGCGGAGGGAATGGCAAAATTGACCGTACCACCCAAAACATAGGCAAAAAAGGGATAGGTGTCCAAGGTAGCGATCGATGCGATCCATTTTCCCAATTCGGTGCCCAACCCCGTAAATATCATAATTCCCATAATACCGGCATAAAAAGGAAACTGAAATAAAATAGCGGATATATTACCGCTGGCCCGTTGCATGGATATGCCGTATCGCAAAGGTGTTTTGTGAAGGAATAAACCCAAAATAAGAAATATGAAAATCA
>JBCBZE010000390.1:0-2831 GCA_039815505.1 Bacteroidota bacterium
GAACAATGAAGACAACATTAAAAAATTCATTCCCGCCTAGGTTCAACTTTTCACAAACTGCCAAATTGGCCTTGACCTTGGAACCGGTAATAGTTCCAATATCTACCGTTGCAGGAAAAATGGTCATATTGAATCTTTCCGCAATCTCTCTTGTTGTGGTAGATAGGGTCGCTCCAGTGTCAAAAATAAAATCTATGGAATCATTTTGTATAAAAGTGCTTAGCGTACTTAGGCCCGCTAGGTCTTTTTTCATTTTCAACCTTGTTGATTTGGCCGGTTTTATCCGCTGCTTTTCTATGTGCTCCAGTGCCGCCCACATGGCAAAATTGTTCTGGTAACTTTTTAATTCATTGGAATCAACTAATTCCTTATAATTTGCAACTATGTACTTTGCGGTCTCTTTTGCTTGTTTATAATCATAGAGTTTTACGGCATTATCTAATTTTAGGTCCAATATGCTCAATTGTAGAGAATCGGGAAAACCAAAGCCCGATTCCTCTAACATGCTTACTTTTTTCTTGGATGAATTAACGCTGTTGAATGAATTGTCGAGCACGGCCTCAATAAAAAGACGATACTTTAAAGCTATACCATTTTTTGACTTATCGTATACGTTTCTTGCCTGAAAGAAGTTTTTTTGCTCGATCAAGGAATATATCTCATCAAAATTTGAGTTTGTCCCGCAGCCCAGAACAAATAGTAAACTTATCATTCCCAAAGTCGCTGTAAACGGTTTAATATTTTTCATTTATGTTCACTTTTTAGTTTATCCCATATAAATTCCAGGGCTTTCTCTTCTACAATAATATAATCCGGTTAGACTCCCATAGTTTCCCAATTTGTTTTTTGATACGGGATGTATTGCCCTTCCAATCGGTATCATTGCGGCGAAGCCGCTTTTTAAAACTGTCTATCCCCATGAAAGTATTGCAAATGACTGTTCAAAGTGTTGGCCAAATAATCCGGTTCAAGGCCATCATACATACCAAAATTTAACGTAATGAAAACCGTAATAAAAAGGAGAAATATATATTTTCATGAGCTTGTGGATACCAAAATTATAGGCTCTTGGAACTAACCAGTTCTATATTCAGTTTAGCCTTGGGCACGGAAAACTTGACCAATTTTTTATTGTTCTCTTTCGAAATCCAAATCCTGTTGTCCAAGAGACCGCCTGTATCCAAATAGACGACCGTTGTCTTAAACTTCCCTGCGGGTACTTCAATGATTTCCTCCTTCTCAAAGGATAAGGAAGAGTTAACTACCGACAAATCATTCGGAAAAAACATTTTAAATGGAATACGATCACCAGGACCAAGCTGTATGGTATGCAATAACATGTAGATTTCTTCACGGAAAGCCTCGTATGTATAGGTAGAGTCTATTTTCCTATCTACCATTACAGTGGAGTCCCTATTCACTCTGAGTTTGCCCACTATCTTCTTTTTGGAAGGCACAAGATCTATGAACACATCGGCATTCGGAACTTTAATATCCATATCTAGACCTCTAAGCGTCATTTCTTCTAAGTCTACCTTAAGTATTGCCGTTTCATAAACACGTCCATCATCAAACTGTGAAGTGTCTTTTGCAATTAGCATATTACCATTTTTCGCTAAAGAAAATATCATTGAACCTACTTTACTACCGGTGGAATCATTGATGTGGTAGGTGTTGATAATGTCATTGATTTGTTCCGAATCAACATCTTGTCCCAGCCAGGTTTTTGCGGAATCGATATCTGCAACTACATGTTGACCTGTTTTTTTTTGAGAACAGGAAGCTAAGAGCATGGTACATAGGAAAAATAGGGTAGCTGTTTTGATTTTCATTTCTTCTTTGATTGTTAGCATTACCGGTTATACCTTTAAGTAAGTCCTTTGATAAGAATTTCAATCCTGAAAACTATACATTGTAGCTTGGTTCGATGTCTTGATTGATGAAATCAAAAGAAAGATTTCAAGATTTTCTAGTTGTAAAAAATCGTTTTATAAAGAAAAAGCATGTGGTTTTTGATGAGGACCAGGGCGTTTAAAGACCAATTCTTTTCTTGCGATTCAACCAATCCAAACACAGAATCGGACATAAATTGTTCACTTGCAGGATAAACCATAAAGTGCATATTATGAAAATTAACTTGCGATATCATACGTTTTTAATAGCTACGTTAGTAAACCTTTTTTGTTGTTCTACGGCAATAGGACAGCGATCATCTGAAATAGAAAACCTTCCGCGCCTAATAGATAGGATTTTGGAATTGCGAAAAGACGCTGACGTCAATGCGTATACTTTTACCCAGGAGACCATTAGATATGATAGTCTTGCTAATCCCAGGGATACGGTAATCTGGTATGAAGCAGTTCAGTATCCGGATAAGTTTAGAATAGACTTTGGTAGTTTAGATCAGGGTAATATGGTTTTGTTCAAGGAGGACCAAGCGTATAGATATCGCAATTTTCAGTTGGATACGGTGTACTACGCTCCACGTGAATTCCTTTTTATGGAAAGTGGTTTTGCCGGGTATGGCTCTACAACAGAAATTTTGAAAAGGTTTGAGAAATTGGGATTCGACCCTTTAAAATTTTATGTTCGGGAAAAAGAAAATGTATTTGTGATCGGTGCAGAACCCGGTGATTATACGAGCAAACAGTTCTGGGTGGATAGAACACATTTCTATATTACAAGAAGTATTGAAGTATTGAATAACGGAAGGAAATTGGATGTCCATTACTCAAACTTTAAAAATCTGAACGGTTTTTGGATTGAAACTGATGTTACCATATATTTAAACGGGAAAATTTTACAGTTCGAAAAATATTTGAACGTTGAGA
>JBCBZE010000174.1:0-7401 GCA_039815505.1 Bacteroidota bacterium
AACTTCCACTATTTGCGCGATGTTTTTGAGTATTTTACCATGTTCTTCACGCTTGTGGTTATGTAGCATTGGAATGAGCATGAACACTACATGTAATGAAAGTCCTTTGAAGTGCGCTAAAGTTAGGTCCAGTTCACATAAGGAAACGGTTGTAGCGATATGACCATTTAAAGTGGCTGCGTTAAATGAATTGATCAAATTACTTCCTCCTACAGAATCATAAACAATATCAAAGCCGGTTCCGTCGGTATGTTTCTCAACATATTCTTCTACTTTTTCTGTTTTGTAATTGATTGGAATAGCACCTAGTTCTTTGATAAGATTCATTTGCTTGTCACCTCCACCAGTTGAATAAACTTCAGCACCAAAGTGCCTGGCCAATTGCAATGCTATATGACCAACACCTCCTGAGCCACCATGTACCAATACTTTTTGACCTGACCGGATTCCAGCCCGGATTAAACCTTCATAGGCAGTAATGCCAACCAATGGTATGGCGGCGGCTTCAGTCATTGAAATATTATTAGGCTTTTTTGCAATTAACTTACTGTCTGCTGCAACATATTCTGCTAAGGTCCCCGGTAAGTCTGCAAGCCCTCCAACACAGCCATAGACTTCATCTCCAATTGAAAATTCACTCACATTATCTGCAACTGCTTCAATGGTTCCAGCGAAGTCCATTCCCAAAATAGCTGGGTTATCAGGTGATAATGGCAGGTCCTTTCCCATTTTTCTGATCATAGTGTCAACCGTATTTACACTGGATGCAGCTATTTTGATTAATACTTCCCCAAGTTGTAAGTTAGGTAGTTCTACTACTACTTCTTCGAATACGGAATCCTCTCCATATTTGTTAAGTATCATTGTTTTCATATCGCCTTGTTTAAATTACTATAAAAATTATAGTTGCAAAATTAAGTATAGTATAATATATTTGCAATAACGGTCAAAAATGATAGTATAAATTTTATGGAAACGGTAGCACCTAAAAAACTCAAATTCAGAGGTAATGAATACCCATGTTGCGCAAGTTTGACTATGGGAATTATAGGTGGTAAATGGAAAACAGTTATCCTATATCATTTAATGAATGAGACGTTACGGTATAATGAGTTAAGAAAAACTATGCCTACTGTTACCGAAAGAACATTGAGTTTGCAATTGAAAGCTCTTGAAGAAGATGGCTTGATAAAACGAAAAGTGTATACTTCAAAACCTCCATTAAAAGTTGAATATTCACTAACTGATTTTGGCAAGACTTTAATTCCGATAATTCAATCCATTGCTGATTGGGGCGACTTTGTCATCGAAAATTATTCGAAATAATTTTTTCAGCTTTATTTTTTCTCGTGCGCTTGGCTAATCATGTGGTCAGTTATTTTCCATTCATTATTTATTTTTTGATAGACTCTCAAGTGGTGAATATATCGGTCATTCATTAAAGTACCGTCACTCCATTTCTGACCTGTCCTTATATTCGTTGAGCGTAATAATGCAATGTCATCAGTAAGGAATTGGACATTGTCATTAACATAATTATCCACCCCGTTCATAACAAAATCCATTGCAAAAATTTCTGTAAGAAGTTGTCGTAATTCAGATTTCGATTGCATTCTATCACCGAAGGCGTTAGTCCAGTCAGTCTCTTCAGAATAGTCCGAAATCGCTAATTCAACGTCTTTTTTACCCCATCCTTCATTCCAGTTATCAATCGTCCGTAGTATTCTTTTTGACTCTAACTCTTTATCGATTTTGGCTTCTTCTTTATTCGAATTACATCCAAGTACCAATCCAAGTAATAAGACTATCAAAATTTGTTTTTTCACATCAAAGGTTTTAAATGCGCATCAACGTATCCGTGTATGATTCCGTTGCGGAAAATCAGTTATGATTTCCAAGTCAGGAATCCGTACGAATTAAAAGTAGTAAATATTCCTTGAAAGATGGAACGACTATGGATTATACACGTTGATATAAAACGTTTTCATTTTAAATCTTCTCTGGCAACCCAAGTCAAAAACGCCGAGTCACCACCACCGATTTTTATAATTCTATTTTTATAGGTCATAATTCCTAATCCATGTTCATCATCCCAAGAACAACCAAATTCAAAACCAATATATCCGACACCATTTTTTTCAACGTTCATAAGGTGAATATTCGCTATTCCAATTAGGTTTTTGAAATTTTCAACTTCAAGTACGTCTGGCATGTACTGTTCCTTTTCCTCGGGAGCGTATCCATAGAGTTCTTGAAGATTTGGATATTCCTTTAAAAGGGCATTCAGAATACTATCTTTTATTTCTATCTGGTTTTCAATCAAATAGTTGAATGCCTCAACATGATAATCTTCAATTTTTGGTTCATCATCCACCATATCTCCTCCAGTTCGTATACAAAAATTTCCATTAGAAGGATTTTCAGAGTCTTGAGCTCCATATGCTCCGTTTCTGCTTTGAAATCCCTTCCAAGTAGAAAGTTCTATTTCTCCCTCGAACCCAAATTCATCTTCATCTAAAACTAATCCGGGAATTTTGCTCATAGTTTATTTTAAATGTGTTAGAATGGTCTCGGCTCGTATGTTTACCAAGTATTATTTAATATTTATAAATATAGTAGTTTCCCAATTATTGGAATTTGTCCTATAGTGGCATCAAATGCTCCTTTACAATTTTTTTTATCTATTTTTTTAAAATAAGTTCTAAAGCTACTTTTTGCCCAAAGTGTTCCTTTAATTCTGTGAACTTAATTTTGGTGTCTTCTAAAGTATCGTGAAGTAACGCTAATTGTACAGCATAGTTCATATCGAAATTATCATTTTCTTTGTGTGCTAAAATTATTTCCATTGCAACGCTAGAAATATGTAAGAAATAATTTGATTCTGTACTTGGAACTTTTTGGCTTTTATGTTTTTCTCCTGCAAACTTTATAGCTTTTTGATAAATTTCTTGTGTCATTGTATTTTTATCTCCAAAAGAATGATTCAAATGCTATATTGTTTTCTTTCATAAACTCACCAAACTTTGAAAATGCGTTATTATCGTTAAAACGATTTTTAATTTCTTTTAGAAAAACTATTTTTTCATTAAAATTAATGCCAAAAAGCTCCGCTATTTTCTTTGCTTCTTTAGACTCAACCGAATATTGATATTCATAATCTGTATCTCCCATTAATTTACTTACTGTTTTTCCGACATCATGACCATCAAAAATCAATTTATTTTCTTTATTGAAATATACCTGCATTGAAATTTTAATGTCAGGACTTTCAAATTCGTAAAGAGTGATTTTTTCCATATAAGTTTTCTAATTAAGCCTCACTAGTTTATAAACGCGATGGCGTTTATTTCCATTGTATAAACTATATACCTAAAGTACAATTATTTTATAAAACTAAGTGGACTTGGAGTGGTGTTGACATGCTGGTTGGATATGGGCGTAAACCTGCGAAGTTGTGTTACCGCTATAACCTAAAAAACCTTCCACCCCATGGATAGGGGGAGAAGGTTCTTTATGATTTAAGACCGGGTTAACCCAAAAATGGGTACCTATAATCCTCTGGTGTCACAAAAGTCTCCTTGATCAACCTTGGGGATACCCAACGCAACAAATTCTGGGCGGAACCTGCCTTATCATTGGTGCCCGATGCCCTAGCGCCACCAAAGGGCTGTTGGCCCACAACGGCACCGGTTGGTTTATCATTGATATAGAAGTTACCGGCACAATTCTGCAAGGCCTTGGTGGCCTCGTCAATGGCATAACGATCTGTTGATAGCACCGCGCCCGTTAAGGCATACTCGGAGGTACGATCTACCAATTGTAAGGTCTGTGACCAATCTTCATCTTTGTACACATATATGGTGACTACCGGGCCAAAAAGCTCGGTTTCCATGGTGGTATAATTGGGATCCGTGGTCAGGATAACGGTAGGCTCTATAAAATACCCTTTGGATTTATCATAACCGCCCCCGGCAATAACCTCTGCGGTATCATCTTTTTTGGCTCCCTCGATATAACGGGCCAATTTATCAAAAGAACCTTCGTGGATTACGGCCGTAATAAAATTGCCCATATCCTCCGGTGATCCCGGCTTGTTGAAAGAGCTGATATCCGCCTTTACCAAGTCTAGGATTTCATTGGCCGTGGATTTGGGTAAATATACCCGTGAGGCCGCACTGCATTTCTGTCCTTGGAACTCAAAAGCACCCCTGCTAATGGCCGTGGCCACTTGTTGGGGTTTGGCCGATGGATGTGCAATGATAAAATCCTTACCGCCCGTTTCACCAACGATTCTTGGGTAGGTTTTATACGTATGGATATTATTTCCTATCTGTTTCCATAATTCCTTAAAGACATGGGTAGATCCCGTAAAATGTATTCCGGAAAAATCCGGACTCGCCAAAACCGTTTCGGTAATCATCACGGGATCCCCGTAGACCACATTGATAACACCATCCGGTAATCCCGCTTCTTTAAAGACATCAACAATGACCTTGGCGGAAAAGACTTGACTGTCGCTTGGCTTCCATACCACTACATTACCCATCATGGCCGCACTGGCGGGCAGATTTCCGGCAATGGCGGTAAAGTTAAAGGGTGTAATGGCGTACACAAAACCTTCCAAAGGTCTGTACTCTACCCGGTTCCAGATACCTTCGGCCGAATCTGGTTGCTCTTCATAGATTTGGGACATGTATTCCACATTAAACCGTAGGAAATCTATAAACTCACAAGCGGCATCTATTTCTGCCTGATGAATGGTCTTGGATTGCGCGATCATAGTGGCCGCATTGATCTTTGCCCTGTACGGACCGGCCAATAACTCCGCAGCTTTCAGGAATATGGCCGCTCGTTGCTCCCAGGTTAGATCGGCCCAGGCATCTCTGGCGTGTAAGGCGGTTGAAATGGCCTTGTCCACATGTTTTTTCTCCGCGATATGATAGTGTCCCACCACATGCCCATGGTCGTGGGGAGGGGACATGGGCCTTGTATTCCCTGTTCGTATCTCCTCACCGTTGATATACAGGGGAATATCTTCCTTTCCGTTAAAATAGGTTTTGTATTGTTGCGCAACAAGCGCTCTTTCCGGGGTTCCCGGAGCGTAACTTTTTATTGGTTCGTTAAAAGCCGTCGGGACCTGAAAAAATCCTTTACCCATGATATTTTTATTTAAAAAATTAGTCGGACCAAAGGTACTAAAACCCAAAAGTTAAATGAAATAAAAGCAGTTGTAAAAGTACATTAGTTCAATGCAAAGGGTGCACTGAATTTGAAGGTGGGAATGTATACACGGAATTTTTCCGTGGAACTAAAATTGACCATATTATAATGTCCCTTCATGGCCCCAATGGGTGAAGCCAAAAGACACCCGGAACTATAGGTGTGGGACTCTCCGGGTTTGATGACCGGTTTTTTTCCGATGACGCCCTCACCATCCACCATTTCCATTTCATTCAAGGAATCATAGATTTGCCAATGACGGGATGTTAATTGAACGGAATGTTTGCTTTGATTTTCTATGGTAATCGTATAACCAAAGGCAAAATGCATTTTGTAGTTCTTGAAGAACGTGCCTTCAAAACTCGTATTTACGGAAACCTTAATGCCTTTTGTTACCTGCGTTATCATTGCTTAATATGTAAATATGCTTCCTGTGAGGAGAAGAACCGCTGAAACTGTTGCTAAAATAAAAAAAATAATATTTAGGAACATATATTTAACAATAGTTTTAAACCTGCCCTGCCCATAGAATTTTCGCATCGATTTATAGAGATAAATGGAAAAAATCAAAAGAAAGATTCCACCCGTATCTACAGGGAATACGATATCTATTAGAAAGCTAATAATGAGCAAGATAAATAATAAGGATTGATTATGAAAACTAAAAATAAGATGATCGGTATACGTATACTTTTTTCTGATGTAGACCAACCAGATAAAAACGGCAAACACGGGTAAGAAGAAAAAAATCACGAACGGAAGCTTTGAAATGAGCTCACTTGCAAAACTTCCAGGCTGTTGCGATACCTTAAGGAAACTTTTGGCGGCATTGAAGGATGTCCTGTTTTCATACGTTTTTTCTATATTATATTTTTTTGATAGCTCGCCAAAGGTATAGACGGAATCTTTCCGGAGCAGTGTATTGAAGAAATCCTGTTTTATACTTAAACGCTCCCAAAAGGAGGTGTTTTTAAACGTGTTGAAGTATTCCGACGGATCATCCAGGATAAGGGAATCCCTTTTATCTATCGTTTGGTTCAAACTCTCATAAAACCCTATCGAGTCCAGCATTTTAAGCCCCTGTTCCGTTTCCTTGTCCTTTATTTCAAGTTGAAAACCCTTAGCCCCTCCCATGGATATGGGGCTGTCTTTTTGCCCCATTCCAAATCTATCCAATTCACCAAAGTTCCCGTTAAAATTCAGCATGAGGAAATAGACGATGGCCAGACTAAGTAAAAAACGAAACGGATTGGTGTAGGAGACCCGCTTTCCGGCCACATAATCGGCCGTAATTTTACCAGGTCGTATCAAGAGTGCGGACAAGGTCTTTAAAAGCTTGGAATCATAGGAAATGAGACTGGAAAAGAACTCATCAAAAAAATCCTTTAGGGTCAATTTTTTAGTGCTGTTGGCCTGGGAACAGTTAGGGCAATACCTATCGCTCATGTCCAAAGGGTGGCCGCAATTGGTACATTCGGTGCCCCTATATTTAAGTTGGTATCTTCCTTTGGGTACTATGGCAGGCTTGGTGTCTTTCATGCAACTACATAAAAGCTAAATATACGCTAATTACTTATATTTCTGGAATTGGCGGAGCCAACGCCTATAATGGCATCAAATTGCCCTCCAAAGTCCCGGTAATAGACCAAAATGGTATAATTGTTCTCGGTGAAATGAAAATTACCGCTGATCAGATTCAGGTCAATGGTCCCATCGTCCCTTTCTATGACATATTTATAATTGTAAAAACCTTGCTTTAATTTTAAACGCAACTCCATCATGCCATTTTCCTCGTTATAGGTCATTTTGTTTTCTTCGTTGAGGTCGTAGTTATTGTATTTTCCAAACACATATATATTGTCCAGACCAATAACATTGGTATAGGGCAAGCTAAAATGTACGTTGGTATATTCGGCCTCCCGGGAGACATCTTCCCCTTGTAGGGTGCGTACCACAAAATCACCGTTGATATCCGGGTAAAAGGTATAGGATCGGTCCGCACGATATACATTGGTAAAAAGGTGATGGTTGTAAAGTTCTTTAAATTCAATATGTGAGATAACGGAGCTTGGTGCCCTAAGGTCACTGGTATCGAAATTTAAAAATTCATTGCTGCCAAAGAAAGCCGTTTCTTGATCATACCTGTAAATAAGTTCGGTGCCCAAGGTAAATTGGGGCGGA
>JBCBZE010000225.1:0-5827 GCA_039815505.1 Bacteroidota bacterium
AACGATGCGGTCCTATGGTTAACATCCGATATTTGGCCTTTGATACGTAAACAAATGCCCCAGGCCAAGCTACAGGTCTATGGTTCCTATCTGCCAAAAGGGATAGAGCAACTCCATCGACCGAAGGACGGTTTTTATGTGATGGGTAGGGCGGAAGACTCGGCGGTGGTCATGGGCCGGGCCAAAGTAAGTTTGGCCCCTTTGCGTTTTGGGGCCGGTATCAAAGGGAAGTTGGTGGAATCCATGTTGTGCGGTACGCCCAATGTCACTACCGGTATAGGCTCTGAAGGCATGTGTGGCCAGCTCCATTGGAACGGCAAGATCGCCAATACGTCCCAAGCCTTTGCCGATGCCGCCGTAGCGCTCTACCAAGATAAAATGGCATGGGAACAGGCGCAACAAAATGGGATTACCATCATTAATCAATGGTATGATAAAGATATATTGGTCCATGAATTATCGTCCAGAATTAAAGACATGCTTTATAATTTGGAGCACTATAGAGGCCAAAACTTTACAGGTGCTTTGTTAGCACACCATACTTTGGCCAGTACCAAATATATGGCCAAATGGATCGAGGCCAAAAATAGGGTATAGGGGAAGTTTCGTTATCGTTTCTGTATATGATCGGTTGTGGAAAGGACACAGGTCATTTTCCACCGTACCAAAAGATAATTAATAAGATTAAATTTTCGGGAGGAGATGGGGTCACAATTAATTGAACGCACCGTTATGAACTGTATTACATAGCTTAGAATTATAATAGGTGCAAAATGATCTTTAATACGATTTAATGTGTGATTTTGAGTTGAATTATTTGTCCAAAAAAAGTATTGATTAGAAACCGATAACACAATTTTTATGTTGTCAAGTCTTAAATAAAACAATGTTAAAAACCATTCAAATAATTGCCCTGTTACAAGGCTTTTTTTTAATATTCATTTTATTTCAACGTAAAACGGAGTATAAAAAGATCAACTTTTGGATATTATTAGGATGCATTGTTTCCGTAATACTATATACCATTGGAGATGATGATTACAATTTATTCGCAAAAGACACAGATTGGTTTTTGTTTCACGATACCTTAATCATAACGTTTTTCTTTTTGTTTGTTCGCTATTACAAGTCTGGTAAAGAAAAGTTTAATAAAAGAGACCTTTGGTTTTTTGTACCTTATTTGATTATTGTTATTTACAAGACCATAGATACGTATTATGTTATTGAAAAAGGTTTGGTTGTTAAAATAGCCTATATAATCATTGAACTGGCCTTTTTAGCAATGCTCGGATATGCTATTTATGATATCGTTAAAAATAAAAAGGAAAAATGGCTATTGGTATTTATTGTTCCATTGACCATAATCTTTACCATAGATGAATTGTCATTTTTATTAACCAATTCAACCGAGGCACCATACTTTTTAGATAGCTATGGAATTATATTAGCGGCAGTTTTTCTCTTTTACTATGTCCTATATAAACTGGTCATTGCACCAAAAGATGTGCTTCCCAAATCGGATGGTTCCAAATACAAAACTTCAAGTCTAAACACAAAAAACATTGAGGTCAATAAATCTGAATTATTGCGTTTAATGGCGGAAGAAAAGCTATTTAAAAACAGTAAGCTTACCGTTAATGAGGTTGCTGAACAACTCAATATTCCAAGACAGCATTTATCAGAAATTCTAAACGTTCACATGAAAATAGGATTTCAAGATTTATTGAACCAATACCGAGTTGAAGAATTTATAGAATGCCTACAAAACGAAACCTATAAAAACTACACATTATTAGGCATTGCCAACGAGGTAGGTTTTAGCTCAAAATCGTCCTTTAACACCACCTTTAAAAAGTTAAAGGGAATAACACCAAGTCAGTATAAAAAGCAATTGAGTTAAACCCTTTTTTCCAACCTAAAAAGTCTTCTTTTTTTAGAAAATGAGTGCAAAACGTTCAAAATACGTATTCTGAACGTTTAGAATACCAGTTTAACGTTTTGTTCAAATAATTGAATATCAGGGGTTAGTGAGTTTTTTTTGCTAAAAACGTGCAACAAACGTATTCTGCACGTACTTCATTTTTAAGCCATGAACAACCATTCTACTTTTGATTTGAAATTAAATTTTAAACCATTTAGAAATGGGGAAATTCAAGTCGTGCATAACACCAAGAAACGTATTGATTTTTAATCTGATTTTGATCATGCTTATTTTTCTTTTTAACTGTACAACTGATGAAGAGGAGGATTTTTTTAATCCTGTTGCAGTTATAGAAAACTTCATTTCACCGTTACCGCAATACACATCGGTGCCAGATAATAATGAATTGACCCGTGAAAAAATAAGTCTAGGGAGACAATTATTTTGGGATCCTATTTTATCGGGTAATAGGGATGTAGCTTGTGCAACCTGTCATCACCCGGACAAAGGTTATGCAGACGCTTTGGATTTATCCATCGGTTTTGGAGGTATTGGTTTGGGTGAACGCCGAACAGGAACAATACGGGCACAGCGAAATGCACATACCGTACTAAATACTGCTTTTAATGGCATCACTATAAATAATGAAGTAAATCCACTTGAAGCACCGATGTTTTGGGATAATAGAGCCATGAATTTAGAGGAACAAGCCCTACTTCCGTTACTTTCAAAAGAAGAAATGCGAGGTGAGAACATACCAGAGAATGAGCTTTATGAAGTCATTGTAAATCGTTTAGATACCATACCCGAATACAAACAAGCCTTTCAAAATGCTTTTGGGACGGATGTTATAACAACTGACAGAATCGCTAAAGCTATCGCATCGTTCGAAAGAACATTGGTAGCTACGAATAGTCCTTTTGATAGATATATGCGTGGCGATGAAACTGCCATGACACAGCAGCAGATCAACGGTATGAATGCTTTTGTGAATGTAGGCTGCGCAGAGTGCCATCGCGGGCCAATGTTTTCAGATTTTCAGTTACACACTTTAGGTGTGCCCGATAATCCAAAGTTACCCAGACCGGACGCAAGTACTGGAGCGTATGCCTTTAGAACCCCAACGTTAAGGAATCTTGCTTTTACTGCACCATATATGCATAATGGAATGCAAACATCTCTGGAGGAAGTCATGATTTTTTATGAAGAAATTTCTGAAGGTGATGATGATCGTATCAACGCAAACTTAACTATGAGTAACATTGACCCATTGGCAAGGGAATTAGATATTGACGATGATGTCGCTGGTGCTATCATAGCTTTTATGGAAGCACTTAACGATCCAAATTTTGACAGAACGATTCCAACAGATGTCCCAAGCGGTTTACCTGTTGGCGGAAATATCAATAATTGAGGATAACCCATGAAGAAATTCATTCTGATCTTTCTAGTTCTTAACTGCACTTTAGTCAAAGCACAACAACCGTTAACGCCCAATGAGCAGTTGCATAAAAACGCTGGCGATGCACTTTTATTAGCTTTACCAGTATTGGCATTGAGTTCCACTTTCATATGGAAAGACGGCAAAAAAGGGACCTATCAATTTTCAAAAGCATTGGCGGGCACGCTTACACTTTCTTATGGACTCAAATATGTTATAAATAAAGAACGCCCTAATGGTGAAAACAATTATAGTTTCCCATCAGCTCATACATCAGTAACATTTGCCAGTGCGGCTTTTCTACAAAAACGCTATGGATGGGAATATGGAATTCCTGCCTATGCCATTGCAGGATACGTAGGTTATACAAGAATTAAATCCAATAAGCATGACGGTTGGGATGTTCTTGCCGGTGCTGTTATCGGAACGGGTATGGGCTATTTATTTACAAAACCTTTTGACAAGGATAAGAAGTTACAAATTAGTTCTGGGTTTATAGAAAACACACCAACACTTGGTTTCACATTTACATTTTAAGATTATGGCACTACAAGAAGAATTAAAAACTCAGGGTGATTTTTTATTTAAAAATAGAAGCTATTTACCATTATTGGTATTAAGTATTGGTATGGTAGTTTTTGCCTACATGGAGAGTAATGAAATAGAAACACCAAATACTTGGCTGGCCGAAGGTTTTGAGTTTTTGTGTTTGGCCGTTGGCTTATTTGGTCTTTTTATTAGAATTGTTACTGTAGGCTATACGCCCAAAAACACCTCAGGTAGAAACACCAAAGATGGACAAATAGCCGAAGAACTTAATACCACGGGGATGTATTCTTTAGTGCGACATCCTTTATATCTAGGTAATTTTTTTATGTGGTTAAGTGTTGCGATGCTAACGGAAAATGTTTGGTTTACAGTAGCCTTTATATTGTTTTATGCATTTTATTATGAGCGTATTATGTATGCAGAGGAGAGTTTTTTACGTGCTAAATTCAGAAAGACCTATACAGAATGGGGAGAAAGGGTCCCAGCATTTATACCATCATTTAAAAATTATAGTACACCTAAATACCCTTTTAGTATTAGAAAAGTATTGAAAAAAGAGAAGAATGGTTTTTGTGCCATCTTTTTACTCTTTTGGTTGTTCGATGTAATTTCTAGACTTTGTCAAAAAGAGCCTTTCGAATCCGAATCGCGATTTTGGCTCTATAGTGCAGTTATTGCAACGGTAACCTATTTAATTCTAAAAATTATGAAAAAGAAAAACCTCTTAAATGAGCAAAATCGATGACTCTTAATGTAAATTTCAAATACTCGTCCAATAAATAATCATGAACAAGACACTGATTTTCTAAGTCTTACTTATATCCAGTCTAGGATTTTTACAAGAAAAATCGCTATCAATGGTCTACTAAAAGACCAAATCAATAGGGAAACCCTTTTGGGAGCTACCATATGGTTAAGAGTGACCTTGTCGGGATGCCATTTCCAAATACGGGGCCCGTTGAAGTGCGCGGGGACCTTGCTCGCCAACGGCTGGATTGTGGTGTTGTTTCCTTTGGTTTTTAGCTATCTTTACGCTCCAAAATACAGATATCCTATGAAAACACCCAACTGGACCATTGCCAAAGAATTTGAGGACATTACTTATAAAAAAAGCAATGGCGTGGCTCGTATTGCCTTTAACCGGCCCAATGTACGCAATGCGTTTCGCCCCAAAACCACCAGTGAGCTCTACCAAGCCTTTTATGATGCCCAGGAAGATACGTCCATTGGTGTGGTATTATTGTCCGCGGAAGGTCCATCTACCAAGGATGGGGTATATGCCTTTTGTAGCGGGGGGGACCAAAAGGCGAGGGGACACCAGGGCTATGTGGGGGAGGACGGGATGCACCGTCTCAATATTTTGGAGGTTCAGCGCCTCATCCGTTTTATGCCCAAGGCCGTTATTGCCGTAGTGCCCGGTTGGGCCGTTGGGGGCGGCCACAGCTTGCATGTAGTCTGTGACCTGACCCTCGCCAGTAAGGAGCACGCCATTTTTAAACAGACCGATGCCGATGTCACCAGTTTTGACGGGGGCTATGGATCGGCCTATCTGGCGAAAATGGTGGGACAGAAAAAGGCAAGGGAAATTTTCTTTTTAGGTAGGAACTATTCGGCACAGGAAGCCTATGAAATGGGCATGGTCAATGCCGTGATTCCGCACGATGAATTGGAAAGTACGGCCTACGCTTGGGCGCAGGAAATTTTGGAAAAATCGCCGACTTCCATAAAAATGCTGAAGTTTGCCATGAACCTTACGGACGATGGCATGGTAGGGCAGCAGGTGTTTGCCGGGGAAGCTACCCGATTGGCCTATATGACCGAGGAGGCCAAAGAAGGTAGGAACGCCTTTTTGGAAAAACGAAAGCCCGATTTTGGTAAGAACAAGTGGATACCTTAGGATTCAGTAGTCAGTAGTC
>JBCBZE010000430.1:0-1750 GCA_039815505.1 Bacteroidota bacterium
CAAAACCTATGGGCGCTATATTCAAGGATTAAATTTTTCGTTTGGGCTCATTGCCCTACTTATTCCGTCGGACCTAAAAAACCAAACGTCCCTGGCCTTGGCCTTAACCGGACTTATAGGAGCGTATTGGATCGGAAAAGTTGCCACGCAATTCGCCTATTATCCCATGTACCAAATTCCCCAAAGGCCCATTTTCAAAATTGGAAGCTATGGGATGAATTTTTTGTTTGTCTTTTTTGCAGTAATTTATACGTTACTATTTATCCATAATTTAGGGTAAACATCTATATTTCGTAACCATACGATAAAAATGTGCCTAATAGGTCATGAGGTGCCCTAGAAGAAAATGAAAAACTTTAAAACACTACGGGAATACTCGGAAGCAACGGGAATACCAGATGCCAAATATGAGCATTTTGTGGTACGAAGTTTTCAAGAGAATATGCCCACTGTTGTACATAAGATGCCCGCTTTTCGCCATGCATTTTATGCAATAGCATTAAAAATGAATGGTGATGGCAAGGCACTATCAAGCCATTTCTCGGAATTCCCAGACGGTTCCGTCGTTTTTTTTAACTCTCCTTTTCAAATTTTATCATGGGATATTGCCCCAAATTGGGAAGGCTATTATATAATGATGACGAGGGACTTTATTGCCCGGTCTCCTCTTTTTAAGGATTTCTTGGAAATTTTTCCTTTCTTGAAAATCAACAAGGCAATGCCCTTTCAAGTTGATGAGCAGGAAACCAAAACGCTTTTGGGTATTTATCAAAAGATAAATGATGAGTATCATGGTAACAATTCTGATAAATTTGACTTTATTACTACTTATGTACTTCTTCTTTTGAATCATGTAAAAAGGTGTTTTAAAAAAGAGGTGTCCGGAGAAAAAGCTAAACAAATTGTTAGAACGGCCGATTTAAAATTAGTAGGTCGTTATCAAGAATTGATTGAAATTCATTTTCGGGAAGAGAATCAATGGGATTATTCCAAGAATCTACACTCACCCAGTTTCTATGCAGATATTTTAAACATACATCCCAATCATCTAAACGCAATCGTTAAAGGTAATTTAGGAATTACTGCTTTACAGTATATCCACAGACACCTCATCCACTTAGGGAAGTCCTATCTAACACAAACCAATCTGAGTATCAAAGAAATTGCTTACCAATTGCAATTTGATTCGCCCAACAATTTTAGTAGTTTTTTCAAAAAACACACCCAACAGACACCTGGCGCCTACAGAAAATCTTCCCGTCTTTGAAATTCATACTTCTTGATTTGATTTCATAAATAAGTGAAGTGCTCTTTGCCCGCATCTTTGTATCAACAAATAAAAACATTTGATATGAAGAATTTAATCATAGGCATCATAAGCCTTTTTACCCTGACGGTAAACGCACAACCCACAAAGGACATACAAAAATTTATCAACCAGTTGTTCATAGCTACCGATCAAGGGAACTGGCAAATGGTCGAAGATGCATTTGCGCCCAAAGTAATACTGGATTACGCTTCAATGACGGGAATACCCGCTACAGCAACCAGTCCCGAACAGATTGTGGATAGTTGGAAAAGTATCCTACCTGGTTTTGACCATACCCATCATCAAGTGAGCAATTTTACCATGGAGCAAAATGGAAACACTGCAAAAGTATTCTGTTATGGTACGGCTACCCATTATCTAGAAAATGAAGGGGAAAATATATGGACGGTGGTCGGCAGTTATAATTTTAATTTACTAAAA
>JBCBZE010000205.1:0-6274 GCA_039815505.1 Bacteroidota bacterium
TCGGATACCCTATGCTTAGGTTATCCACATTCAGGGCCGTATGTTTTTTTGAAAAACCTATGATTATTTTTTTACAAGTTACGGTTTCTAGTTATTCTATACATTTATGATTTTGAATCAATTGATTTAAAAAACCATTTTCCGCTTACGTACCAACAACCAAATAACAACCGGTGCTCCAACTATGGATGTAATGGCATTGATAGGTATTACGTAAGCCAAGGTGGGCAATTGCGCAAGTGTATCACATATAAGGAGCAGCAAAGCACCATACATGAGAACTGCCGGAACAAGGACTTTATGATCGGTTGTGGTAAAAAGTTGACGTGTAAGATGTGGTACGGCCAAACCAATAAAGGCTATAGGTCCTGCAAAAGCGGTTACAGATCCTGCCATTAATCCCGTCGCTATAATAATGATATATCGAGATTTTTTGATGTTTACCCCAAGGCTTTTCGCATAGTTTTCCCCTAATAATAGGGCATTAAGCGACTTTATACTCATAATACTTAATACGATTCCAAGGAGAATAACTCCTGATAAAAGAAGTAGTTGTTGCCATGAGAGGTTTCCCACGCTGCCAAAGGACCAATAAATGAAACGTTTTAGTTTCTCTGCGTTGGTAAAATACGAAAGTATGCTCACTATCGCCGCGGTAATGCTTCCGAACATTAAGCCAATAATCAATAAAGCCATGGTATCCTTTATTCTGGTGGCAACCACAACAACCAATAATAACACTAGGAAACTACCGATACTCGCCGATAATGCCAGGGATATATCACTCACCATATGGAAGGTAACCACCCCTGAAAACACTGCGGAACCCATGATGAATAAAGCCGCGCCTAAACTTGCGCCAGAGCTTATTCCCAATACAAATGGTCCGGCCAATGGATTTCGGAATAATGTTTGCATCAACAGACCACTTAAAGACAGTCCGCCTCCCACTAAAATTGCCGTAATAGCTTTGGGAATTCTATAATTCCAAACAATATAGTTCCAAGAACTGTTTTGCCCAGTTCCTCCAAAAACAATGTTTAACGTATCTTTCAAGGGAATGGTCACCGACCCTAAACCAATGTTTATGGCAAAGCATAATAGTAAAACCAAAAATAGCAGAAGAAAGGGTAAGCGATATGTTTTTGATGTATGCACCTATTGCAATGGCTTAAAGAAAAATGGCGTATGGTCCGGTAATAGTTCTGGATGAAAAATATGGATAAGATCTTTCAATACCAAATCCGGCCTATTGGGACCAAGCTCATAATACAACAATCCATCGGTTGCTCCCCTTGTTCTGGCAAAGGTGTACACTTTTTTGTTTTTGAACGCTTTGAATTGTTGATAATGTCTATTGTCTTTCTGCAAATTTTCATAGGAGATATATTGTGAAGGAGATACCCAAAAATCTGCTTCTTGCGCTATGCTCAAAACACTTTCCATACTTAGCGAAAGACTGCCGGTTTCCTGAGTGTCTTTCCAATAGTAATGCGTGTTGGCATCTTCCAAAAATTGGGCGGCCCAGCTTTTGCCTCCGGGTAAATACCATATATCTTTAAATAGGGCACCACTAAGGACCGTGGGTTTTTTAGTGGTTTTTTCGGCAAGGGTCTTGGCTTCATTGTAGGATTTGGAAATACGGGCAAAAATACTGTCGGCCTTTTGTTCTTTTTCGAAGAAGGGGGCGAAAAACTTGATCCATTCCGCTTTTCCCAAAGGGGTTTCCTCTGTCCAGTCACCATTATAAACAACGGGGATATTAGCTCGTTGCAATGTATTATAGGCCTTATTTTGGTTGTCTATGCCAAAACCTATAACCACTTCCGGATTTAGCTCTAGTACCATTTCGGTATTGATAGCCTCGTTAGAACCCAATTCCATGATTTTACCATTGGCAATACGATTTCTGGTTTCGATCGAAGAGATATATTTTGTATCCGGAAAACCTATCAATTTATCTATAACGCCCAAGGCTTCCAATGCTGGTATATGGGTGGTTGAGGTCGTGACAAACCGCTCCACCGGAACAGTAATAATGGCATCGTACACATCCTTGTTTAAACTTGTCAGCGCCATTTTTTCCTTAGGAACCAATGCATAGGTAAAAGCCGTTTCCGCATTGGGCCAAGGGGAAGAAATTTTTATAAGGGTAACTCCCGAACCTAACTTCTCTATCGTAAAGCCTTTTGCCGAATCAAGTGTGCTTTTTTCAGTAGGTGGTAGTACAGGTAATTCTACTTTTTTTGCTTGCTTACAAGCAATTAAAAGAATGAGTATGATGAATAAAACGGTTTTGTTCAAAACGTGTATTTTGTTTGCCTTTCAAAAGTAGTATTATTTAAATTGTGCCAAAAAGATTAAACAAAATGTTTACATTCGTGCCGAATTTTGGTTCTTATCGGTTTTAAACTGATAAGATTAAAAGGGAATCCAGTGATTTGAAATACGAATTTCGAAGGAAAATATTGGAAATATTACGATTGAACATTTCGTACCTCTCATCTCCAAGCTCGTACTTTAAAAATTCTGGAACTGTTCCCGCAACTGTAAGCTTTGTCCGCCTATGGCGGATGGCTACTATTTCTTCAAAATACCACTGTCGTGATAATTATCGGGATGGGAAGGTAAATAGTAGAACGTAAGTCAGGAGACCTGCCAAATTCAAACAAATAATGTTAAACTTTCGGGATAAAAGTTTACGTATGGTGACAGACATACTGACCTCCCGTTTAATTTATTAAACGAAATGAACAACAAATTTTTTGGCTTTTGTGCTACTATCTTGGTATGCGCAAATGTAACTGCTCAAGAGCAAAAAAGCGATTCTACCCAAGTTCAAAGACTGGACGAAGTGGTGGTAAGTGATTCCCGCTTTCCTTTGAAACGGGAAAATTCCGGTAAAACGGTAATTAAAATTACGACGGAAGAACTGGACAGAAACCAGGGAAAGACCGTTGCGGAAATTATCAATACCAAAAGTGGTATTGAAATTGGTGGAAGTCGTGGAAGGGATGGCGCTGTACTTGGAGTTTTTGCAAGAGGCGGTAGGGGCCGACAAGTTCTCGTGGTTATCGATGGCGTACGAGCTACCGATCCTTCTTCTTTTTCATTGGAATATGATTTACGTTTGCTTTCTACCGCTAATGTGGAATCCATTGAAATTATTAAGGGAGCTGCCAGTACATTGTATGGGGCCAATGCCGCCACTGCGGTCATTAATATTGTTACGAAGAAAGCTTCGGGCAAAAAAATTGCGGCAAATTTCCAATCGAGTTTAGGAACTAATCAGACCGAGGAAGACCAGAATTACAATATTTCCGATTTTGCCAATAGTGCCCAAATTGGAGGAACGCTATCCAAGTTTACCTATCATGTAGGGTTTTCCAATAGATACTCCGAGGGGCTTTCGGCCATCATTACACCGGAAAATGAAGAAGATAATTTTTCCAATAGTAGCACGGACGTGAAACTTGGTTACCGGTTTTCAGATGCTTTTACCATCACGGTATATGGCAATCAAACCAAATTAAACACCCAGTTCGATGAATCCTTTGGATTGTTAGATGCGCCCTATGAGTTTAGTAGGGACCAGGAAAGAGTGGGTCTTAGCTCTGCATTTACGTATGCCAATGGATCTATACATTTAAATGGCGCGTACACCAATTACGAATCGGAAACCCTTTCGGCATTTCCAAGTATTTTGAAAGCTTCGAATTATGTGGCCGATGTGTATAACAAATACAATTTTAATGATCGTTTCTACACTATTCTTGGCGTAAATTACATCAACGATGAAGCGGAATTTGGTGCAACGGCCGATTTTACGATTATTGACCCTTATGCCAATTTAGTCTATATATCTTCCTTTGGATTACATATAAATGCGGGTGCCCGATTAAATACACATTCCGAGTACGGGACCAATTTTGTATATAATGTAAATCCTTCTTATACCCTTAAGATGGAAGACGATTATATAAAAGTGTTTGGTTCCTATGCCACCTCCTACATTACGCCATCTTTATCCCAATTGTTTGGGGATTTTGGCGCCAATCCCGATTTGGAGCCAGAGGATAATAGAACCATAGAAGGGGGAATAGAATACGCTGTGGACAACAAGCTTAGGCTAAATGCGCTATATTTTGATCGCAAGGAGGAAAACTTCATCACCTTTGACGAAAACTTTATGAGTATCAACGCCGGGAATACGATCGACGCACAAGGGGTTGAGCTGGAAGTGGATTGGACGCCTATCGATGAACTACGGGTAAATGCAAATTATACCTATACCGAAAGGAAAGGGGACAATGCCATTAGAATTCCCAAGCATAAGATAAATGCCTCTTTGGGCTATGTAATTTCGGAGCGTACCAATGCCTCAATAAACTATGCATTAACGGGAACGCGCATGGACACCGATTTTAATACGTTTACGGATGTTGAGCTGGACGCCTTCTCCTTGGTAGACCTTTACATAGGTCATGAATTAATCGCCAATAGACTAAAGCTGTTTCTTAACGCCAATAATGTTTTAAACGAAAGTTATACCGAAGTTATCGGCTTTACCACAAGAGGGCGGAACTTTAGGATAGGAATGAACCTTAATTTCTAATCATTGTTTTTACAGTAAAGGCGGCCATTGATAGCCGCCTTTACTGTAAAATAATCAAACAGCTATTTTAAATTGATAGTTCCCAGCGGTTTATCTAAATACATATTGTCTTTGAGTGGGGTAAACATTCTGGAATTGGTTATTGTTTTAGCTGGTATTTTGACCGTAAAATCCCTTTTCGCAGCTATCCCTGTAATTTCCTGAATAGCTCTTGCCAATAGTGGTTCGTTCATATCTCCCAGTACCCCTAAATTGGCCAAATCCTCTTCTAGTTCTACATCCGGGGCAAATCCATCCGTATAATCCAAAAAGCCTACAGAGTTTTCATTTCTTCCTACCAAAGGTTGTATGGCCCAATCATTATCAGGGTTAATTTGGTTTTCCCTGCTGGGGGAATAGATATAGTCATTATCGGAATCGTCTACCATGGTAATTGAGAATTCATTTTTACCGGTTGTCGTCTCTCCGATTAAAATTACATCTATATATGGATTTAAACCATTGATGACCAATTCGCTTGACGAAGCGGTGCTATTGGAAGTAATAATGAATACCCTATTGAGGTTCAACGTATTTATTGGAGTTCCGGCGCCCGTGGTGGCCGCAAAAAAATCGTCCAACTGTTCCGAGCTCAATTGAGGTTGTATTTTGTCGTTCCAGCGCTGGCGAAGGTATAGATCGTTGGTATTTGTACCGTAGATCATACTTGACAATAATCGTGATGAATTTACGGATCCACCTGGATTGTATCGAAAATCCAATACCAAGTCGGTTACATTAGCTGCCGTCAGTTGCCCAAAGGCTGCATTCAATTCCTCATCAAACTCGTTGGTAAATCTATTATACATTAAGTAACCGATGGTCTGCCCGCTAACGTTGTAAGACTCGGTTATAAATACAGGATTTTCCACCAAGCCTTCTTGTTTGGTCAATGTAACTTCCCTATCATTAGGCGTAACGGAAGTTGCATCGATATCGGCCATATTAAGGGTATAGGTATCGTTTTCCCCGAAAAGAAGACCACTGAAGTTATCAACGGTCAATGTCTGTCCATCCACACCAACAAAAATGTCTCCCCTGGCAATATCCTTTGTAGAAGCATCGGAATTGGGCACTATATACTGTACATAACCAAAAACATCGTCACTGCCCGAAAATCGTACGAGACCAAATTCCAGTCCGTTACTTTTGGAAATTCCTGAGAAATTTTGGGTAAGCTCCCTGAAATCCTCGCTGAGGAAACTAAAACGATCATCGGTAAAAACCAATTGATCAAAGAAAAAATCCGAAGGATTTGATTGGGATTGTAAGAATTGCGTATAAGACTCATCGGTAGCAAAGGCATCATCGGCCAAATTGTCAACGGATGCTTGCCAAAAATACCAAAGGTTCATGGAACGCCACATAAAATTTTGAACCGTAACATCCGTGGAGGTGGGATTGGGCCCGCCTGAATTTAAATCATCATCATCGCTGCAGCTCACATAAAATAGGCTTAGACCTAAAAATAACAATACATACTTTTTCATAGTTGTTTTTTATTTACATCTTTTTTCGATAAGTTCACCAATTATCGTTCCAAGAATTTTGATAATTATGGGGCTAACCATTAATTTTCTTTCATATGAACATAAAACCAGCTGTACGGTTAGTTCACGA
>JBCBZE010000325.1:0-3964 GCA_039815505.1 Bacteroidota bacterium
AATGTACGGATATGATTTTCACCGGCAGAAACCAATTGATGAATATATTGTTGATTTTTTCTGCAACAAATTACAGCTAGCCATTGAAGTGGATGGATATTCGCACGAAATCCAAGAAGTTTGGGAAAAGGATGTAAAAAAAACAAAAAAACTGAATGAATTGAATGTCAATGTACTTCGTTTTTCGGATTTTCAAGTAATGAGAGATGTTGAAAACGTACTTTTGGCCATTGAGGATTATATTTTGAGATTTGAAGAGAATGGATTTACACCTCCCTCAATCCCTCCTTTTTAGGAGGGAAGCCGCTTTACTTAAGCGAATAAACTATAGAAATGAGCGACATTAAAATAAAAATAACCGACCGCGAAGGAGTAACCCACGAAGTGGACGCACCCACGGATATGAATATGAACCTAATGGAATTGGTCCGGGCCTACGAATTGGCCCCGGAAGGCACTATAGGGGTTTGTGGGGGCATGGCCATGTGCGCTTCCTGTCAATGTTATGTGCAATCTGATCACGAAATTCCCGAAAAATCCGATGACGAGGATGCCATGCTCGCCGAAGCCTTCTACGTTGAGGATAATAGTCGCCTAGGATGCCAAATCCATATGACCGAAGATATGGACGGATTGGAAGTAGTGTTGGCACCGGAAGGTTAGATCCTGGCCTGATAGGTAAACAGATTGTAATACCTGCCTTCCGCCGCTATTAATTCATCATGGGTACCTTGTTCCGCTATACCTCCATTTTCTATAACCAAAATTTGATCGGCTTTACGGATCGTGCTTAAACGATGGGCAATCACAAAAGTGGTACGGCCTTTTGTAAGTACGGCCAAACTTTTTTGTATCAAGGCCTCACTTTCGGTATCCAAACTGGAAGTGGCCTCATCCAATATCAGGATTTTAGGATCGGCCAGAACAGCCCTGGCAATGGCGATCCGTTGGCGTTGTCCACCAGAGAGCTTAATGCCGCGTTCGCCTATTAATGTATCCAATCCATCTTCAAAACGATCCGTAAATTCATCCACATAAGCCGCCTTGACCGCCTTTTGCAACTCTTCTTCATACGCATTGGGCCTGGGGAACAGAATGTTCTCACGAATGGTGCCTTCGAACAAAAAATCATCTTGCAGGACTACGCCCAAAAATTGGCGGTAGCTTTTTAGGTCCACTTTTGCCAAATCCTGCCCGTCGATGGTGATCTTTCCCGAATCCGGATTTAAAAAACTGGCTGCCAGTCCCGCAATAGTGGATTTACCTGATCCCGAACTGCCCACCAAAGCAATTACCTGTCCCGATTTTACTTGAAAGCTAATGTTGTGCAATACCTCTTTGTCTTCCTCATACGCAAAAGAAACGTCCTCAAAATTCATAGCTCCATGAATGTTTTTCAATTGGATGGTACGATCTTTTTCGTGGGCTTCGGCGGTTTCGTTCATTAATTCTTCCGTACGGTCCAAACCGGCCAAGGCTTCGGTGAGTTGACTGCCAATGTTGCTCATCTGTACAATAGGGGCGACCATCAATGCCAATAGAAAGGTGAATTCAAAATACTCTCCCGTGGTCAACTCGCCGTTCATCATCTTATATCCTCCATATCCCATCATAATACCTGTTGTGGCAAGCCCCAAAAGAAAGGTTGAAGAACTGGTCATAACCGCAGTTGCGGTTAAACTTTTCTTTACATTTTGAAATAAACGCTCTACACCAATTTCAAAAACTCTTCCTTCTTGTTCCTCGGCATTAAACCCTTTAATGACACGTATACCTCCCAAGGTTTCCGTGAGACGTCCTTTTACCTCGGCATTTATTTTTCCACGATCCCTAAAGACCGGACGAATGATTTTAAAAGCCTTGAGGGCTATGACAGCGAACAGAATCAATGGGATAAATGTTAAAAGTGTCATCACCGGACTAATACGAATCAATAAAATCAATGAAACTATGGCGGTTATGGTACCCCCTACCAATTGTACCAGTCCAGTCCCAATAAGGTTGCGGACGCCTTCCACATCGCTCATGATACGTGAGACCAGCGCCCCGGATTTGGTGTTGTCAAAAAAGCGTATGGGCAGTGAAAGCACCTGTTTTTGTACTTGGGCCCGTAATTCTGAAATCATGAATTGAGCCTGTATACTTAGCACTTTAGTTAACAAAAAAGAAACTACCGCTTGTACCAAAAAAGAGAGTATAACTATACCGACCAAAACTTTCAAGAAGCCGTAATCTTTGTTGGGTACAATATCGTCTAAAAAGTATCTCAGGGATATAGGGGCCACAAAACTAGCCGCCTTACTAATGACAATTAATAATAACCCCATTAGGACCAGATTTCGTCTGGGCCAAATAATGGTCTTAAATGCTTTAAGTATACTAACCTTTTTGCTTGATGTATCGGACATATGGGGTTTGTTTAAGGAAGCCCCTAAATTACATCATATAAACGAAATTTTGATGATAACTAGTAGGCGTAAACAGGTCCTTTGTGTTTTTGTCCATCAATGGTCAGGAAATACAAAAAAATCGTATTACCTAAATCGTATTTGTTCATGTCTATGGTTGCCGTAACGGTGTTGCTCTCGGAAATACCGTTGAAGAGGGTCTCCATAGGATTGCCATAACCATCGGTAAGGATCAGATTGGAGTTTAATGATAGATCTGGAATGTGATAAGAAATGATCACCTCATTTTTTTGGACGTCGGTTTTCATGGTCAAAGGTACTTTCTTGCCTTCAAAAGCTATTTCTACAAGTACCTCCGAACTGTATAGCACCAGCTCATTGTGATTTGTTGTATTGTAGAGTTTTACCGTAACCATGCCCTTGGAAGCATTTATAAAATAACTGGTTTCATTGGTTTTTAAAAGTGCCTCCTTGGAAGGGCTTGCCGCTATAAGTTTACCAAAAGAACGCAAGGCGTATACTTTATCATGCTTATAGGGTACGTTAATGACTATCCAACTGTCCTTGGGGGCATCCCATTCAAGGCTTATATCGTACACGTTCTCTGGGAGTTCATAAGCCAGCTCGTAAGCAGCGTTTCCCGATGCCATGAAGGTTTCCCTATTTTTGGCCCCTTCTAGACGTATACGTTTTTGGGTCTGTGTATTCACAAGGCTTAAAAAATTAAAGGACTCCCAATGCTCGTGAACGGGGTCATCCAGACCAAATCCTGTAGAAATGGTGAGTTCCCCAAATTGGGAAGCCGGTATTTTGGAGATACCCGCGTTTTCTTTTAAGGGTACACTACCGTTAATTTTCCAAAATGAGTCTGAACTTACCAGATAGCTGCCTTTTGGTGTATGGTCCGTCCCATGATCCATATCACCCATGTCCATGTCCATATCCTTTGACATCTTGGAATGCCCATGGTGGTGTGTCATTACAGATTTGGATGCCGTTATGCTTTCACCCACTAGGGTATTGTCCTTGTCAAAAACATAACTGTTCTCCTCTAGATCACTAAATTGGACCGGATGCTCCACAGCATCGTATGTTATTTTTTTAAAGTAATTATCGGCCCCTATCTTTCCCTCAAAGGCGATGCCAATCGGATAATTCTTAATCGAAAGGTTGGTGATCTTAGGCTTGGATTTGGAGAAGGTATCTGTGACCCAAACCGCCTTTGATTGCTGGCGGCCATGATATGGTGTAAGGATAATGGAACTATTATTGATGTAGGCAGGCCCTGGTACTAGACCTATGGTATTGTTCTCCAATATATACTTATCCAAAGTAATGTTTTTGGATTTATTGATTACGCCGGTATCAAAATGTGATACCTTATTTTGTTTGGTCCTCCAGATACCTGTATGATCAAAATTATCGATGAAGATTCCTATGGTTTTAGTTTCGATATTTTCTTGGGATACATTGGTGATTTTCCGTTCAACGGTATTTCCTTCAAGTACGAATGAGGAATGCAATTTTGTCCATTTGAAATTTTTATAATCCTCTTG
>JBCBZE010000253.1:0-5283 GCA_039815505.1 Bacteroidota bacterium
GACTCTCCACCGCCATAGACCACATCAAAACTGTTGGTCTGCGAAAATCTTAAAAATCCCGGAGGTGCTAAACGCAGCATTATCTCTCCGAAGGTCACTACTTTTTTCATTTAACTAATTTGATCGATTACTATTGTTCTTTCTTGTTCAACCAAAAGCTGATCCACCTATGATGTCCATAGCCTTACCCATTATGAAGGGAGTTTTGTCAGAAGCTGAATACGAGACATCAGCTTTTGCGTCAACGTTTCCTTTTCTTTTGGTTTACACTTAATTGTACTATCCTAAATGTTATATGCCCAAAGCCTGTCCACCTCCAATTTGAATGGTTTCAGCGGTTATGAAAGAGGCATCCTTGCTCGCCAAGAAAGAAATAACACCGGCGACATCCTCCGGTTGCCCCAATCTACCTAACATAATATTATTTGCCCAAGATGCAAAAACTTCAGGTTTTGTTGCTTTTATTTGGGCATGGAACGGCGTGTCAATGGTTCCCGGGGAAACTGCATTTGCCCTGATGCCATATTCCGCAAGGTCTTTTGCCAACGCCCTGGTTATGGCATGGACACCAGCTTTGGACGTTCCGTATATGCCGGCTCCAGGTCCACCGGCGGTCCATCCCGCATTTGACGTATAATTAATTATAGATGGGTGTTCCCCTTTCTTAAGGAAGGGGATTGCGGCTCTCGAAGCAAAAAAAACAGAATCAAGATTCAATGCCATTACCGATCGGTAAAAATCGGTGGTCATTCCTTCGAACCTGGATCTTCCGCCCAATCCGCCGGCATTGTTGACCAACACATCTATTTTACCGTATTTTTCACCAATTTTGGTAATATTGGAAGTTACAGCTTCCTCATTTGTGACATCAAAACCGCAATATTCCGATTCTATTCCTAATGCGGTAAGTTCTTCTACCCGTTGTGCTCCCGAAGTATCTTCTATACCATTTAAAATTACGGTATATCCGTCTTTACCTAACCTTTTTGCAACTTCAAAACCAATACCTCCTGTTGCCCCTGTAACGATAGCAACCTTTCCATTGTTTTTATTCATCGTTTAATATGTGTTTTTTTGTTTTTATATTAAATATCTATGGGTTTTATTTCCTTAATTAATCCATAAACGGACAAGACCGCCAAAGGTGCCAATATGGCCAATATGATAAAGGCCGGGGTATACGACTCTGTCGTTATTATTGGAATCAACCAGTTCATTATGATTACGGAAACGGCTCCTATACTCCCTCCTAAACCAGCCAGGGCACCGACCGATTTTCCGCTTAAAAGGTCACTGGGTATTGTTTGGATATTGCTGATGGCGAATTGAAAACCAAACAACACGATAAAAACAAAGGATACAAATTTAAGAGGTGTATCAGCAAAGGATATGGCTCCCAATATAGCTAGGACTATAATTATTGCCCCTACGGCAATCGTTTTTTTTCGGCTAAAATCTACCGTGTTTTTCTTGATCAATTTCTGAGCATACCATCCTCCGGACAGACTTCCCAGCATGGCACCAACATAGGGGAACCAGGCGTAGTAACCAATTTCTTTTACATTAAAATTGAATTCCTTGAAAAGATAGATAGGCATCCAAAAAACAAACAGCCACCATATAGGTTCAATGAAAAAGCGAGCGGCTATTAGTCCCCAAGATTCTTTTTTGGACAGAATTTCGATTATCCCAAGCCCTTTGACCAAATTGTCGTCTTGTCTGCTCTCGTGCCTGCCGGATACGATATGCTTTTTTTCCTCTTCCGTGATCCAAGGATGTAATTTTGGCCTCTTCTTGTTCATGATCAACCAAGGAATGATCCAAACAAAACCTAGCACACCGATAATAACGAAAGTTAATTTCCAACCATATGCCCCAAATAGTTCTGCAATTGTAGGGGCGGCAACTATGGAACCAATACCAGCACCTGCGTTGAAGATACCTTGGGCCATGGCCCGCTCCTGTACAGGGAACCACTCCGCATTGTTTTTTACCGCTCCGGGCCAGTTTCCGGCTTCCGCAACCCCTAAAAGTCCCCTAAAAATTCCTAAGGAGGCCGCACCCTTTGCAAAGAAATGCAGTACGGAAGCCAATGACCAAAAGAAAATGGATAGGACGAATCCAATTTTGGTGCCTACTTTGTCGTACACTTTGCCAGAGATAAATTTACCCGCAGCATACGTTACGGTGAAGATATTGATAACCCAAGCATAATCAGACTCTGTCAATCCCAAGTCTTTACTCATTTCCGGCCACATTATACCCAAGGCAGATCTGTCGATATAGTTTATAATGGTCGCCAAACAAACCAGCCCGATAATCCACCATCTAAGTCCTTTTACTTTCATATTGGTATTTCAATTTATTCTATGGATGTAAGGCTTGGTTGGCGAGTTTAAAGCCCGTATCCAAAACCTATAAAACCCAAAAGACCACTAAATGTAATACTTGACCTATTTTGTTTTACCGACCAAGGAATCGGTCGATAATTCTATTCATCAAGTTTTACTCCCTCCTTATTTCTTTTTTTGAAAACAAAATCGTGCATAAATTGTTTTCAACATACTTCATCCACTTATTCGGTATGATAACAATATTGATATAACACCTTAAAGTGAACTTTCATCATTAGTTTTGCCTTCTGCGGATTTTGGTCCCTGATCGCATCAAAAATATCTTGATGCTCTTGAATACCAACGAACGATTGATTAGAATCACAGACATGGTATTTTTCAAAATTCGTGATAATCTCAGGGGTAATAATTAGCATAAAGGTGTTCATAGAACTATTCTTACTTGCCTTGGCAATTGCCAAATGAAATAACAAATCCTCCTCCACGGCATCTTCTTTATTCAAAACCTTATTCTTGTAGGCATCAAGAGCGGATTGTAAAGACTCTAAATCTTCATCCGTCCTTCTAAGCGCAGCTAACCTGACCGTTTTAAGTTCAAGCAGAATTCTTGTTTCCACCAAGGACTTGAAATCAGGTTTCTCGAGACCTAAAATGTCATCCATCATTCCGCTCATTGCCACCCGTCCAATTTCCGCAATGAAAGTCCCACTCTGTGGTTTGGAGTACAGAATTCCATAGAACTCAAGTTTCTGTATTGCCTCTCGGATATTGCTTCTGCTAACACCAAATTTTTCCGATAGCATTCGCTCAGATGGTAATTTGTCTCCAGGTTCTAAATTTTTGTATTCGATTAAATCACGAAGCTCAGCAATAATTTTTTGCTGTACATCCCGTTTTTCTTTATTCGTTAAAACTTCGACTTTCATATACTATCTTTAAAAGACCAAATTGGTTAACCAGATTGGTTTGCTAAATTTATGAAAATAACTTCAACAATTCGTGATAGGTTTAAATTATATTAACATTATGTTTTTGTAGTAAATAAATACCAATGACCAACCTACGTACGACCTGCAGCCCAATCCCCTAAAAACAAACTCAAATATATATTACCATACAATGACACCTTCATTACGCCTGTATTTGGAACGTTATTTCCATTGCTTTAGTTTCCTACATTATAGGTGTCCTAAGCAAAGAATTGGATATTAACTATCCCTATCACGACTACCAACGGTCTTATTTTAAATCCTTTGGTATTCAATTGGTTTCAAAAGTTGTTTTAATCGCTTCCCTACCTAATGGGCATACCATTGATTTATTTCGTTTATAACACATCTTTAGCAAGTTCTTAAAAGGAATTCATTATTTTTGAGTTCTTCAAATTTGCGCTTAGATGCGTATTTGTCGAATTTTACTTCCCTCCAAAAGAAGTAATCTTTTTAAAAGGATAGGCGTGCACCTATCCTTTTTTTATATGCAAAGCTTTATCATTTCATGTTCTTTAGTTATATATATTTGACGACAATCTCTTTGATATGTATGAAATAGCCTGTATTGCTGCTAGATGAACAAGGATATATTGTTTATTTTTCCGTAGTTTACAAAGACTGTTGACCCAAACAGTGATTAACAGTCTTTGACCTAACTAAACTAACTCAAATACAAATTAATGCTCAACCCATAAGGTATAAAATTTAACCCTCGCAAATGCATCTAAATCCGTTGTCTGCAGGTAATTCCCTGCTTTAAAATAATTTTCAAAAACTCCCCATTTATTCATACTCTCATTCTCAAAAACAACTGACTCTTCATTATTTAAAATAACTTCCATTCTACCTTGCCTTAACTTAACTTCTAGCGAAAATTTATTAAAGCCCACTTCTTGTTCAAAATTAAAACCATCATCATCTGTCCAAGCATCCGTATACAGCAAATCTGTTCCAACGGTGTTCTCGTCTTTCAGGATTTTGCTCTTTACCCTAACTATTCCGTTTTGCCAATAAATTTTTAGGACCGGAGGGGCGTTATTATCATCTTCCCCTATCAAATCTCGTTGTTCATTGGTTAACCTGCCATGTATCTGCATGATAATTGTTCGATGGTATTTTCCCTCACCATCTCTGGATATATCATCCATTGCCAATTCTCCACGAATTCTTCCGCCTTGGGCAAAAGTCCAGTTGGTACTATTACTTCCCGGTGTCATTTGCTCTCTTAATTCCGTTCTAGACCTAGTTGAATTTGGAGTCGTTACCCCTGGATACGTATAAAAAACCAATGCGCCATCGGTTGAATCATTGTACATGAACGGTAGCAATGTTTCGTTGGTAGCATAGTCCATAATATCTGGAGGCTCAACCTCTATGGGCCTACCATTGTCCCCTATGGGCAGTGTTATCTTCCAATTACTTAGATCAATGTCAGGTAAAATAAAAGAATCATCCTCTCCGGTATCGGTTTCGCCTTCTTCAGAGTCATCCGGTAGCGTTTCTCCCTCATTCTCCGATGAGCTGTCATCCCCTGTTGTCCATACAAGCGGTTCCTCTTTATTATCCTCTTTTCCGTTACATGAAAGAAAAACGAAAAACCCTAGTATCGCAAATACCTGAACGAAATGGAGTTGTACTTTACTTTTTTTCATTTAATCGGATATTAATGGGAGACCATAAGTTCATAGAGGTTTACCCTTGCAAAAGCACCCTCTTCCCTACTTTGAAAATAGTTCCCTACTTTAAAATAATTTTCAAAAATTCCCCATCGTTTTATACTGGTATCATCATATACAAAGAATTCACTTTTATTCAACGAAACAACCATCCTGCCATCACTTACCTTTACCTCAATAAGAAATTTACCATTACCTACTTCTTGTTCAAAAGTTCTTCCTTGATCGTCTCCCCAGGCCTCTTCATGTAAAATTCCTTCA
>JBCBZE010000209.1:0-6230 GCA_039815505.1 Bacteroidota bacterium
CATGAAAAAGAGGGAGAAAGTTGTTACCGTGAATTCACGGACTTCTATCGGAAGCATACAGAAAAATTCACCCCATTGGTCAAAAAAATGACCTTGGATACGGCGCACGCCATAGCCGCCGCCTTTGCAAAAAAGAATAAATCCGAATTAATTCTTCTTGCCAAGCTAAAACTGTTGTTCGGGTAAGTTATAACACTTCCAAAACACCTGTTTTCAGTATTTAGGCGTATCTTGTAACCAGCATGAAACCCATACGTTTACAAAGTTATATAGACCATACGCTGTTACGACCAATGGCTACCATTAATGATATCAAAAATCTCTGCGCCGAGGCAAAAACATATGGTTTTTATGCTATTTGTGTACATGGCGGTTACCTTTCCACGGCTAAAAAAGAACTGAGCCAAACAAATATTAAACTGGCCGCGGTCATGGGTTTCCCCCTGGGTGCAATGTCAACCTCTTCAAAAATATTTGAGGCCAAAGATTGTATGGCCAATGGTGCGGATGAACTGGATATGGTCATAAACATGGGTTGGCTGAAATCTGGAAAGGTAAACAAGGTAAGGGAAGAAATTGAAGCCATTAAAGAAACCATTGGCAACAAAGTGCTTAAGGTTATCATTGAAACTTGTTATTTGACAAACGATGAAAAACGGGTCGCCTGTAATTTGGCCGTTGCCGCAAGAGCCGATTTTGTAAAAACATCTACGGGTTTTGGAACAGCCGGAGCTACTTTTGATGATGTACGGTTAATGATAGAAACCGTAGGCAACAAGGCGCAGATAAAGGCCTCCGGAGGAATAAAGGATTATGCAACCGCACAGAAGTATATAGAACTTGGGGTGTCCCGGATCGGAACATCTTCCGGGGTGGCCATGGTCACAACACATATAAACCCAAAAAAATGAGTTTACATATACAAGCCAAAAAAGGAGAGATAGCGGAAACCGTTCTAATGCCGGGAGATCCGTTACGGGCAAAATGGATAGCAGAAACCTTTTTTGAAAATCCTACTTGTTACAATGAAATCCGAGGAATGCTAGGCTATACGGGGCTATACAAGGGCAAAAAGATTTCTGTACAAGGTAGCGGTATGGGTATACCGTCAGCTATGATCTACTATCATGAGCTTATTAATGCGTATGAGGTAAAAAATATTGTTAGGGTAGGCACGGCAGGCTCTTACCAAAAAGATGTAAAAATAAGGGATGTGGTCCTGGCCATGTCGGCCTCCACCACTTCCGGGATCAACAAGGAACGCTTTAAGCATATGAATTATGCACCCACCGCCAATTATGAATTGCTTATGAGGGCGGTCCACTTTGCGGAACAAAACAATATGGACATAAAAGTGGGCAATGTGCTATCATCCGATGAATTTTATGAGGACAACACCAGTGCCTATAGGTTATGGGCGGAATATGGTGTGCTATGTGTAGAGATGGAAACGGCCGCACTATATACCTTGGCCTCAAAATTCAATATAAGGGCACTGTCCATTTTAACCATTTCGGATTCTTTGGTCACGGGTGAACGTGCCAGTTCCGAAGAAAGGGAAACCAACTTTAAGGAAATGGTACATATTGCCCTTTCACTTATTTAAGGTTTTACCTATTTTAAAATAGCATTCCCTTAACAACATCCTAGCGGCCTTTTTTTTATCTTGTACATAAAAATATGAGAAATTCGGGCATGTTTTGGGTAGCGACCACTACCCTTATCCTAATCACCGTAACTATAATGGCCACCATGAATTTTCCGTTCAACTGGATATTTTATGTAACGGTTCTGGGACAAATAATGATTGTTTATATGGTATACAGGGTATTGACGGACGACTATACCACTGAAAAAACGTTCAACGATTTCTATGAGGACCATCCTATTGGAGAAGTCTCTAATACATGATGGTGTTTTTCTGCTTTTCCCTAGCCCCTGACGTTGCCCCCATTCCCAATTCCGGTATCACCAATAAGGGTATCCTGGTATGGAAGGCTACTCTTTTCACAACTGGCTCCCTGGTCATTGTTTCCATGTAACTATGTTGGTAGTTTAGCATGGCCAGCAAATGGATATCCAGTTGATCCGCAAAAACGCCCAATGTCTTGGAAACGGAATTCAATTCGGAAACCGTATGCACATAATGTTCAACACTATCCAAATATTTACGTAGCATATTTAAATTAAATCGTTGAATTTCGGTCAACGCCTTAATTTCATACTGTACATGAACAATTCTCACTGTAGCCCTAAACACTTGGGCCAAATCCACCAAAGGCTGTAATTCAGATGTGGTATAAAAGCGGTTGAAATCGGTGGCAAAAGCAATCTCTGTCGGCGATATAAATTCAAAACCCATTGGAATTGCCAGAACGGGGCATTTTTTTATTGATTTTATGATACGGACGGTATTACTGCCCATAAACACCTCTTCCATTCCAGAGGCCCCTTTGGTACCGGTCACAATGAAGTCTATAGCTTCTTTATCCACGATGTCCTTTATTTCCTCCACTAACAAATTAAATGAAGTAACCGTTTTAAAATTGTGATAAGGGAAGTTATAGTGTTTTTTGATATCCGACAGTACTTTTTGAAGTCCTTTTTCCGAATTTGACCGAATTATGTCCTCTACACCGGTGGTATTGATAGTGGACCCCATAAAACGGCTATGGGGAATGGTGGGGGTATATGTATTAAGCAAATAAAACATACATTCCTCATATCTAAACAATTCAATGGCATATTTGGTGGCATTCCATGAATTTTCGGAAAAATCGGTAGGTATTAAAATTTTCTTCATCATCTTGGTATTATCCATACGCTAAAAATAATTTTATATAGCAGCAGAATCTATGACATATGTCAGGTTTCCCATGCTATTAGGGCTTCCATCTAGAATGGATGATAACTATTTAGAAGCCCGCTATCAAGTCTTTGAGTTTTCTTTCTTCAACTATGCCTATTCTTTTGCCAGAAGTCTTTATATATCCCTTCTTCTTGAATTCTGAAATAATACGAATGGCAGATTCCACGGCCGTACCAACAACTCCGGCAATATCTTCCCGTGATAATACGAGGCTCAAAAAACCGTCCTTGTCCTCACCGTAGGTGCTCTTGAGATATAAAAAAGCCTCGGCCATTCGCTGTTTTACCGTTTTTTGTGACATATTCACGATAACATCATCCGCTTCCTTTAAGTCATGGGCCATATGGCGTAGCACCTCAAATGTAAAATCGGGGTTTTTGTGAAGTGTATTCTCGATACTTTCCTTTGGAATAAAACATACCTCCATATTATTGATCGCAATAACACTTAAATTAGCGGACTCCCCGGCGATTACCGAACGTTGTCCCAACACTTCGCCCTTAGTGGCCAACTTAACAATTTGATCTTTCCCATTGGCACTGAGTTTTGAAAGTTTAGAGACCCCGTTTCTCACACAGAAGACTCCATTGAGTCTTTCTCCCTCCTCAAAAATAGATTCTCCTTTTTTTACTTCTCTTGTTGTTTTAGAATCCGATACTTTTTTCAGTTCCTCTTTACTCATTGCACGCAAAGAATTAAACTGACGGATTATGCAATTCTCACATCTACTCATAACAGTATACTATTTTACCTAACGCCCCAAAGTAACGGGATAGAAAAAAGATAAAAGCTGACATAAATCATATTTTGGGTAAAGTTTGCCCTGCATCTTTGCATTTAGGTATAATGGGCAAATGTCAATGAATTATGGTAGCATGTTATCATTGTGGGGATGACTGTGGTCGTTCACCCATAAGATTCGATGAGAAAGACTTCTGTTGCAACGGTTGTAAGACGGTTTATGAAATTTTTTCAACTAACCAGTTATCCTATTATTATGACCTACAGTCAGCCGCGGGAGCAACTCCAAATGTGGTTCATGGCAAATATGATTTTTTAGGTAACCCTACCATTGTTGAAAAGCTGGTAGAGTTCAATGATGCCAATCTGCAAATCGTAAATCTTTTTATTCCACATATTCATTGCAGCTCCTGTATTTGGATACTGGAAAACTTGAAGAAGCTTAATCCGTTTATCAGTAGTTCCCAAGTGGATTTTCCCAAAAAAACCGTTCGTATCACCTATGAACACTCTAAAATTCCATTGAAGGAACTGGTCATTTTATTATCAAGGATCGCTTATGAACCCTATATTTCCCTTGATGATTACGAAAAAAGAGGGGAAAAGATAGACCGGAGCCTTATTTATAAGTTGGGTATAGCGGGTTTTGCCTTTGGCAATGTTATGTTCCTATCCTTTCCCGAATATTTCGAAGTCCACGAATATTGGTTAGAACAATATAAAACTCTATTTCGATGGTTAATGTTCTTTTTCTCCTTACCCGTGGTTTTTTATTCCGGTAAAGATTACCTTATATCGGCCTATAAAGGCTTGCGTTCCAAAATTCTCAATATAGATGTACCTATAGCCTTGGGAATTATTACATTGTTCTTTCGAAGTACCTTAGAAATTATTTTTGATTGGGGCACCGGTTTTTTTGACAGTTTAACCGGTCTTATCTTCTTTCTGTTGCTCGGAAAGTTTTTTCAGCAAAAAACATATGCCTTTCTCTCTTTTGAAAGGGACTATAAATCCTACTTTCCTATTGCGGTGACCCGTATTCAAAAAGATGGAAAGGAAGAAAGCACCCAGGTCTATGAAGTGAAAAAGGGGGATAGACTTCTTATTCGTAATGAAGAGCTAATTCCTGTAGATGCGGTTCTCACCAAAGGAAATGCGAGAATAGATTATAGTTTTGTCACCGGGGAATCCCAACCCGTGCGCAAGGAGATCGGGGACACCATTTTTGCGGGGGGCAAGCAACTTAACGGCGGAATTGAAATAACGGTCTTAAAACCCGTTTCGCAAAGCTATTTAACGCAATTATGGAGTAATGCCGTCTTCCAGAAAGATAAAACCAATAGTTATATGGCCTTAACGGATAGCATTGGCAAACATTTCACTTTAGCTGTTTTGGCCATTGCGCTTTTGTCCACGATATTTTGGCTTTTCTACGACGCTGGATCCGCAATCAATGTTTTTACAGCCGTTTTGATCATTGCTTGCCCTTGTGCCATTGCATTGGCATCTCCTTTTACATTGGGAAACATGTTACGGATTTTTGGCAAAAACAAATTTTACTTAAAGGACTCACAAACCATTGAACGCCTTGCACAGGTAGATACGGCCATTTTTGACAAAACGGGCACTATCACCACCTCACAAAAAAACACTGCTATTTATGAAGGTGAGGAACTCACATGGACCGAAGAAAATCTTTTGAAAAATACCTTACGTACCTCTAACCATCCGTTAAGCCGTGCTTTATATGAACTATTGGCCGAGCACAATATTCAAATTTTAGACGATTATCAGGAGCATCTGGGTAAAGGACTTGAAGGTAAACTGGACAACAGTCACATAAAAATAGGTTCTGCAGATTTTGTGGGCAGTATTAAAGAAAATGATATACGGCATACTTGTGTACATATTAGCACCAATAACGAATATAAGGGTCGTTATGTATTCCATAATCAATATAGGGACGGTGTTTCAGAGGTTTTTAATTCGATGGCCAAACATATGCATCTAGCCATTTTATCCGGTGATAACGAAGGGGAAAAAGCTACCCTTGAAACTTTATTGCCCAAGCGTACACCATTATACTTCAACCAAAAGCCAATCCATAAACTAACATTCATCAAATCACTCCAAGATCGGGGCAAAAAAGTGTTAATGGTTGGTGATGGACTTAACGATGCCGGAGCTTTGGCGCAAAGTGACGTTGGCGTTGCCATATCAGAAAATGTAAATGTATTCTCACCGGCCTGTGATGGCATTATGGACGCCTCTAAATTTAAGCAACTATACCATTACATAGAAGCTTCAAAACATGCCATGAAAATTATAAAACTGAGTTTTCTACTATCCTTATTATATAATATGGTAGGCTTATATTTTGCAATTACCGGACAGTTAAAACCTGTAATTGCAGCTATATTAATGCCGCTGAGTTCCATAAGTATTGTGGCGTTCACTACATTTGCCACCAATTTTGTGGGCCGAAAACTGGAATGACACAAGGACATATTACAACAATCATTATGGAATTACCAAAACGAATCCTTAAAAACGAGCTTGTGGCCATATGCATTGGTGTGGTTTACTTGTGGTTTGGCACCTTAAAGTTCTTTCCTCATCA
>JBCBZE010000218.1:0-6076 GCA_039815505.1 Bacteroidota bacterium
CAATAAAAATACTATCCTAAGATATTCGCAATCCAGAAAAGACAAGGGTTAAGATATTATTACTATTACAGAAAAAAGAATTGTTTCAATGCATTATTTTTAGCATTTTGTTGAAGTATATTCATTGCTGTTTCAGGCCAAAAAACAACAAACTTAACAATTTGATAATATTGACGCTTTTAAATCAATAATCATTGCGTATTAATCAATAAAAATAATGATGTACGTGTTATAATATAATAATTGGGCTTTGTTGATTGAATAAAAGTATTGTAAACATGGATTGATACAAAAGAGGCCTGTTCTACAGGATCAGACCTCTATAGTAACTTCTGTTTTCGTGAAGTTTTAGATAATTTCGAAAAGCTCATTCATAGGCTTTCGAACTTTTTTATTATGTTGAGTCAAATCTTCTTTAGATCTGTACCCTATAGTTGCAATGACTGCAGCAGATAATCCTTTTTCTGATAATCCTAATATATCTAGCCCCTAAAATCCCTTTCGTCGTTCCTTAGTGCCCTATATATTTAGAGACTTAATACGCGCTGTAGCTCGTCCTCAAAGAAGGAGGGGTGTTCGGCTACCACATCGCCGACAACAATAACACCGTGTTTGGAAAGATCTATGTCCAGTGCCATTTGCGCTGCCTGGCCAAGGGTTCCCGTTACACAGGATTCTCCAGTTACGGTACCGTTCTGAATAATGGCTATCGGCGTCATCTTTCCCCGGTAATCACTTATTTTACGGGCTATTTCCAGAAACCTTCGCACACCCATCAGAATTACCAAGGTTGCCGTAGAACGCGAGGCCAAAACAAGGTCCTCGGAAAATGAGCCATCTTTTCTGGTAGCGGTCATCACCCAAAAACTGCTGCTACTACCTCTTTTTGTTACGGGAATTCCTTGACCTGCAGGTACGGCTAGCGCACTGCTAATTCCAGGAACTACGGTAACGGGGATTCCAAAGGATTCCACATGGGCAATCTCCTCGGAGGCACGACCGAACACAAAGGGGTCTCCTCCTTTTAAACGCACTACATGACCATATTCAAAGGCGCATGTTACAATAATCCCATTGATTTCATCTTGTGTTCTGGAATGTTTTCCACAACGTTTTCCTACGTATTTTAATGGAATGGACGGATCTATCTTTTCTAATAGTTCTTGGGATACCAATGCGTCGTAAAGTATGATATTGGCCCGTTGTAAAACCTCCAGGCCCCTTATAGTTATAAGGTCTGCCGCTCCGGGGCCCGCTCCTACCAGGGTCACTGCCGGGGATTTATTGGATTGCTTCATTCCCATTCTTAAAACCTTGTTTTTATGAATTTAGCAACAAGAGTACGTAATTATTTTGATATATCCATATAAAAAATACGTAATAATACGTAATATTGTAGTTGATTTTAATCTAGAGCAGATGCAAACAATTATCGTAGTAGGAAATGGGATGGTGGGCTATAAATTTTGTGAGAAATTCATGGCCCGAGAAGAAAGTAAGCATTTTAAACTTATCGTTTTTGGTGATGAACCCCGTCCGGCCTATGATCGCGTACACCTCAGCGAGTTTTTTGAAAATCAAGATGCCAAGGCTTTGGAGCTCGCACCCAAGGATTGGTATGTAAGTAATGGTATTGAGCTGATCAGTAGCGAGCGTGTCAAGGATATTGATAAAGAAGAAAAGGTGGTTACTACGGCAAGTAATACCACATTTACATATGATTATTTGGTCCTGGCCACAGGTTCCGTACCCTTTGTGCCCCCCATTAGGGGCGTTGAAAAAGAAGGTGTCTTTGTGTACCGAACCATTGAGGACTTGCAAGGTATGTTGGCCTATGCCGAAAAGATAAAACAAACGAAACCCAACGGAAAGGCTGCTATTTTAGGCGGAGGGCTCCTAGGTCTTGAGGCTGGGAAAGCGGTTATGGACATGGGATTGGAGCCCCATGTAGTGGAGTTTGCACCCAAGCTGATGCCCAGACAGCTGGATGCCCGGAGCAGCAAGGTCCTGCAACTGACCTTGGAAAATATGGGAATACAAGTCCATTTGGGAAAGGCCACCAATCAAATATTGGGGAACGGTGTTATTACGGGAATGGAATTCGGGGAGGATGAAAAACTCGATGTTGACATGCTGATCGTTTCTGCCGGCATACGTCCCAGGGACGAGCTAGGAAAAAGTTGTGGCCTGGAAATGGGTGTCCGGGGTGGCGTTGTGGTAGGACATACCATGCAAACCTCGGACCCTTCGATATATGCTATAGGTGAAGTGGCCCTGTACAATCAGATGATCTATGGCCTGGTAGCACCTGGCTATGAGATGGCCGAAGTGGCCGTTAATCAAATTGTGGGACAAACGGAAACCGTTATGAGCAAAGAAATAGACATGTCCACCAAACTAAAATTAATAGGTGTAGACGTAGCCAGCTTTGGAGAACCATATATGCCAGCGGATAAAGGGCTTTCCATTGTTTTTGAAAACAAGACCAAGGGACTGTACAAGCGTATAAACGTAAGCCATGACGGTAAGACCCTATTGGGCGGTATTTTAGTAGGGGATGCCGAAGATTACAGTATCCTACACCAGATGTACCTCAATAATATTCCTTTACCTGGTGATGCGGAGGAGTTGATTGTGGGGTCTAGGGGTGAAGGTGGGTCCGCCTTTGGCAGCGCCATGGACTTACCGGATACCGCCGTTATTTGTTCTTGCGAGGCCGTTACCAAAGGGGCCCTTTGTTGTTCCGTGATCGATGATGGGAACGAAAGCGTAAAAGCGGTGGCAAAGGCCACCAAGGCAACTACGGGCTGTGGCGGGTGTAAACCCATGGTAGCAGATTTGGTTACCGAAAGTCTAAAATCCTTGGGGAAAACAGTTAAAGAACGACTTTGTGAACATTTCGATTTTTCAAGACAAGAACTTTACGATATCGTAAAACTCCGGGAGATTCGGGATTATGATGAATTATTGGATACCGTTGGCAACGGCAATGGCTGCGAGGTTTGTAAACCTGCGATTGCGGCTATTTTTGCGAGTGTATATAATGAAACGGCCAATAAACAGGATACCATTCAGGATACCAATGATCGCTATCTTGCCAATATTCAGCGCAATGGCACCTACTCCGTGGTACCCCGGGTAGCCGGAGGTGAAATTACCCCCAAACAGTTGATGGCACTAGGACGTATTGGAATGAAATACGACCTGTATACCAAGATTACGGGCGGACAACGTATAGACATGTTTGGAGCACAGCTACATGAACTTCCATTGATATGGGAGGAGCTGATTAAAGAAGGGTTCGAAAGCGGTCATGCCTATGGGAAATCACTTAGAACCGTAAAAAGCTGTGTGGGATCCACCTGGTGTCGCTATGGCATGGATGAAAGTGTCAGTTTTGCGGTAGAAATAGAAAATAGATATAAAGGAATTCGTTCACCCCACAAAATGAAGGGTGGAGTTTCTGGATGTATCCGTGAATGTGCCGAAGCGCGCTGTAAGGATTTTGGTTTTATAGCCGTTGAGGGCGGATGGAATGTGTATGTCTGTGGAAATGGGGGTGCCAATCCCAAGCATGCAGAACTTTTGGCCGAAAAAGTGGATAAGGAAACCGCAGTGAAATATGTAGACCGTTTTTTAATGTACTATATAAAAACCGCGCCCCCGCTTACCCGAACAGCAGCTTGGTTGGATAAACTGGAAGGCGGTATTACCTATTTAAAGAACGTAGTTATCCATGACTCCCTGGGTATTGCCAACGAATTGGACGAAGAGATGCAACGTTATGCGGACACCTATACCTGTGAATGGAAGGAAGCAGTGGAGACTCCGGAGATTCGATCTAGATACACACACTTTGTAAATTCCACGGACACTGACGACAACATTGAATTTGTGTCCTTAAGGGAGCAGAAAATGCCCAAAGCCTGGTCCTAATTAAATAATGAAAAGATGATACTTGATTTAAATACCTATAAAACCACTGCCTTTGAAGACGTTAAGGTTTGGTTCAAAGCCGCAGAAATTTCCAAATTTCCAAAAAACGGGGGCGCTTGTATAAAGTACAAGGACAAACAAATCGCAGTTTTTAACTTCACCCGTAAAGGCAGGTGGTATGCCTGCCAGAACCTTTGCCCCCATAAAATGGAAATGGTCCTTTCCCGGGGCATCATCGGCGAGGAGGAGCTGGAACCAAAAGTAGCCTGCCCATTACATAAAAACACCTTCTCCCTAAAAACAGGGGAGAACCTCAATGGTGATCTGGACGCTATTGCCACCTACCCGGTTAAAATAGTCGACGGTTTTGTACATGTAGGTTTTTCCGATTGAATCATTTTATGCTTTAGAAAGCTGCAAGGTATTCGTATCTTGAAAAAAATTTGTGATGGCAAAACCTAAAATGGTGTTGGAGGCTTTTAGGCAGTTTGATAAAGCCAATAGTAAAGATCCAAATACTGAAATGTACAAGGGAAAGTTATACCCCAAGGAAGTATTGTATGCAAGGCGCATGACGGAAAAATTGGACGATTTTGCCCCGAACGCTTCAGAATCGTTACAGCTAACGGCACGGTGCCAACACATTTGCCGTTGGGAAATTCCCAGGGATGCCTATGAAATGAACAGAACGGGTTATCTTAGATGGAGACAGGACCTTAAAAAATTCCATGTAGAAAAAGCGAGTGAAATTTTAAGGGATGTAGGATATGACCGAGAGCTTATTGACCAAGTGGCTTTTTTATTGGAAAAAAAACAATTGAAGAAAAGCGAGGACACCCAAACCTTGGAAGATGTGATCTGTTTGGTTTTTCTAGAATTCTATTTCGAGGACTTTCTGCAAAAACATCCGGAAGATAAGTTGGTGGACATCCTTAAAAAGACCTGGCGAAAAATGTCATTAAAGGGTCAAGAAACCGCATTGCGCCTGCCATTATCGACAACAGCTTTGGACCTGGTTTCAAAGGCCATCGGTCCTTGATACCCTATCTTTGTAAAAACAGTAAAGGGCATGACCCAAAGCAAACATAAGCAGTCACTGGACACCGCCACCTTCCAAAGAATACAGAAATGGTATTTGTTGGCCTTGGCCGCTATTGCCGTTACCATTATCATCGCCCAAATACTTATACAACAACACCTAAACTCGCAATTAAACGATTCCAGGGTCATCAACGTGGCCGGTAGACAACGGGCCTATAGTCAAAAACTTGTAAAGGAAGTGTTGTTGCTAAAGTCAACAGTAGCCGACCCGGAAGAAAAAAATCGGCTTTTGAACGAAATTCAACAGACACTTACGGTATGGAAGGCTTCACATGATGGTTTACAATATGGAAATGCCGATTTGGGGCTTCCCGTGGAAACAAATCAACAGATCCTGCTGCTCTTTCAGGAACTAAGCCCGCATCATTCGGTCATGGTATCAGCGGTGGAGGACATTCTTGACCATACCGCACAAACTCTCGATGATGTACGTCTAAATGATGGGATAACCATATTACTTCAAAACGAACGCACCTTTCTAACGCTGATGGATGGTATCGTAAACGAGTACGATAAGCAGAGTAAGGCACAATTACAAAACCTGAAATACAAGGAATATCTTTTGCTGGGATTTTCATTATTGATCCTGCTGCTGGAAATGTTGTTCATTTTTAGGCCCCTTTCGGTTCAAATCCGTGAGACCATCGCAAATTTGATGCAGAGCAGGCTTAAATCGGATACCAACGCAAGGGAAATACAACAACTCTTTAAAGAAAAGGAAAAGTCACTGCAAGAATTACAAGAACTTAATTTCGTGATTGATAATGCCGCACTCTTTGCCAGTGCCAAAAAAGACGGGAGCGTGGTGTTCATGAGTAAGAAATTCCTAGAATTATTGGGGTATACCAAGAAGGATTTAAGTAGGCCCCTTTCCGAAATATTGACCAAAGATGAGGGCCAACAACAATATTTAAGGGAAATACTAAAAAGCAATACCAAACAAATCCGCTCCGAGGAAATAGAAATAAAAAACAACAACGGAATACATCTTTGGTTGGATATGTCCATTATCCCCATGCACCAATCCAGCTTACAACAG
>JBCBZE010000320.1:0-4034 GCA_039815505.1 Bacteroidota bacterium
GGACTGGGGGCCAACGTAAAAGTTTTTGATAATTCCATCACCAAATTGCGTAACATTCAGACCCATCTGCGGCAAACGGTATACACTTCTACCATTCAACCCAAGAATTTACTGAAAGCCTTAAAACGATGCGATGTGGCCATCGGCGCGGCAAGGGGCAAAGATCGATCGCCCATAGTCGTCTCCAGTACCATGGTGGAACATATGAAGAAAGGCGCCGTTATTATCGATGTCAGTATTGATATGGGCGGATGTTTTGAAACCAGTGAGGTGACCTCCCATGATAAACCCACAAAGGAGAAATATGGGGTAGTCCATTACGGTGTGCCCAATATACCTTCGCGATATCCGAAGACCTCCTCCATTTCCATAAGCAATATTTTTACCCCCTACCTACTAAAAATCGGTGAGGAAGGCGGCTTGGAGAATTCCCTAAGGTTCGACAAGGGCCTGCGAAATGGCCTGTACCTCTACCATGGTATCTTAACGAACAAATCGGTTGGGGAATGGTTTGATCTTTCGTACAGTGATATCAATTTTCTTATTTTTTGATTGGATAAAGTCCTGTATATTTGACCCCTCTTACGCTAGTGATAGCTAAGAACTGGTTCTTGACACAAAATTCCCTTGGAATTCCACTCGAACCGACATCGAATGATAATATTATGACCAACTTTGGTCTTTTACCTTTCAACTGGAGTTAAATAATGGCATTTTTAAAACGCTTGGGGTTTTACCTTTTTGGCTTGTCCATAGGGATTGTGTTCCTCACCTTCTTCTTTAAGAAGAAATCCCAGGAGACGGGAACCGAATTTTGTTACTTCCCCAATTGTAGGGTATTAAAGGACATGCGGTCCAAACCCGTTTCCTTTTCCGAAAGCACCAATGAGATGTTACGTAGCCAGCAGTTGGACTCTGCCGATATCCGTTATTTTTTTAAAGCGGGCAATATTGATTTTGGTAAAAGCGATACCCAATCCAAACCCTGTAAAACGTATCTTATTGAAGCGGAAATTAAAGGTAAGGAAGCCACTTTGCAGGCTCGGAACTGTAATTCAAAGGTCCTAGTGGAAAAGGTTACGTTTTGAACTCTCCAAATTTAGGTCTCGACTCCGCTCGACAGGACAGAAATTTGGCAGTATCTTAAAATAGATATGGAAACCACCCATAACTCCTAACTCCTAACTCCTAACCTAAATTAAATCTTCCGTCTTTTTCGCTCTTTTTTTAATAGCTCCAATTCCCGATTGGTCTGTCCGGCCACGGAGGTGTTTTCCTCCGCCCTGCGGATAAGATAGGGCATTACATCTTTAACGGGCCCAAAAGGAAGGTATTTGGCCACATTGTATCCCTTATCGGATAAATTAAAGGAAATATGATCGCTCATCCCATACAATTGCCCAAAACCGATGCGCTCATCGTTTTTGGCAATATTTTTTTCTTCCATGGCCTCGATAAGCCTATAACAACTAGCTTCGTTATGCGTACCCGAAAAGAGCGAAATGGTATCCAAATGTTCTAAAATATAGTCTACCGCAGCATCAAAATTAGCATCCGAAGCAGGTTTGGAGGGGCATATCGGGCTAGGATACCCCCTTTCCTCCGCACGATGGTTCTCCTTTTCCATATAAGCGCCCCGAACTACTTTAATCCCTAACTTAAAGCCATCCGCTACTGCAGTTCTATGTAACTTTTTAAGGTAATCCATACGGTCCCAACGATACATCTGCAAGGTGTTGAAGACTACTGCTTTTTCCTTGTTATAGGTTCGCATCATACGTTCTACCAATTGATCGGCGGCATCTTGCATCCAACTTTCCTCGGCATCTATCAACAGGGAAACCCCAAGATCATGGGCCTTTTGGCAGGTAGCTTCAAAACGTTGTTCCACCCTGCCCCACTCCGCCCGTTCTTCCGGGCTTAAGGATTTGCCTTCCCCGATTTTTTGGAACAGCGCAAACCGCCCGTAACCGGTAGGTTTAAATACGGCAAAGGGAATAGCGTCTTTTTCCTTCACAAAATCGAGCAATTTCAGGGTCATTTCCAGGGCATTGTCCAGCGGGTCTTCACTATCCTTTCCCTCTACGGAATAGTCCAAAACGGAATACACGCCCTTCTCCCACATTTTATCCACTACGGGCATACAATCATCCTCATTGATACCTCCACAGAAATGATCAAATACCGTGGCACGGATCAATCCATCTACGGGAAGATGTGCTTTGATGGCAAAATTGGTAACCGCCGTACCTATCCGCACCAAAGGCTCATTGGCGATCATCTTAAATAAAAAGTAGGCGCGTTCCAGTTCGGAATCGGTTTTTAACGCAAAAGCCGTTGCGGTATCTTCAAAAAAATCGGGCATTTTTATCAATTTATAAACGAATCAAATATAATCACAGAAATTGTATTCCTATGAGTAAAAATAAGCTTTATTTTGTGTAAGGAATTGACCTTGGCCTTCATTGAAAACAAAAGTTTTGGAGGTATCGAACCTTTACTTATGGAATCTATCACGACTACTTCTTACGCCGTACATTTTAATGAAAAGGCCTACGAAAACTTAAATACACATTTGGCCACCGCCAACTATTCCAAAATTTTCATTTTGGTAGATGAAAATACCCATGAACATTGCTTGCCTCCCTTTTTGGGGGCGGTTACGGGCGATCATCATTTTGAAATTATAGAGATAGAGTCGGGCGAGGCACATAAAAATATACATACCTGTACACAGGTCTGGGAGGCCATGTCAGAATTGGACGCGGACCGGAAAAGTGTATTGATCAATTTAGGTGGCGGAGTGGTAACAGATCTGGGCGGTTTTGTAGCTTCCTGTTATAAACGGGGCATAGCCTTTATTAATGTACCTACAACACTTTTGGCCATGGTAGATGCGTCTATTGGTGGAAAAACGGGCGTAGATCTTGGAGCATTAAAGAATCAGGTGGGAGTTATCAATCAACCGGAAATGGTCTTGGTCATCCCCGCTTTTTTAAACACCTTGAATGAAAGACAATTACAAAGCGGTTATGCCGAAATGCTAAAACATGGTTTGATCCGTGACGCGGCCTATTGGGACGTACTCAAATCGGTAACCGATCTTAAGAAGGTGGATCGTCTTATCTATGACTCCGTGCTCATAAAGAACGAAGTGGTGCTGCAAGACCCTACGGAGCAACATCTTCGCAAAATTTTGAACTTTGGTCATACGTTAGGGCATGCCATTGAATCCTACTTTCTTGAAAGCGAGGAGCATCCCATACTGCTTCACGGCGAAGCCATCTCCGTGGGAATGGTACTTGAAGCTTTTCTTTCCCATAAACTAACAGGGCTTCCCTTAAGTGATCTAACCGATATTAAAGCAACCTTTTTATCCCGATATGAGAAAGTGTATTTTTTTGAAAAGGATATAGCCCAAATTCTGAAGCTGTTAAAGTTCGATAAAAAAAATTCGCATGGTAACATCAATTTTGTGCTACTTGAAGGTATAGGCGACACCACTATCGATGTTACAGTTCCTGAAGAATTGTTGACCCAAGCATTTTCTTACTACAAAGAATAAGAATTACATGTACTAAAAGTATGCTTTTGACAACTCTTTGAAACTTTGAACGGGAAAAATGTATAGTTTAGGATATAAATAAAACCAAATATGCCAAACTATGAAACGTATTCTTGTAGATTACAAAAAACTAAGCCATGATGTAGCCGCACTTTTGATAGAAACCTATCCGCATGGTTACGGGGACAGCGATATTATTGCTTTTAAAAATGCAAAGGACGAGATTATCGAAACTGTTGAATTACGGACCGAGGACACCGTTTATTTAGTGAAAATAAGTACAAGTTTGTCCAATTTTATCGCCAATTTTGAAGATAGTATGGAAAAGGAATTGGATGCAACTCCTGCCCTTCCCAAAGAAAATGTTTCTTCCGCTAAAATAACCGATTTGGAATATAGTGGAGAACAGGAAATGGGCGAGGAAAGGGATTTTGAATAGTTTAAAAATACCGCTCTACCAATACGTTCA
>JBCBZE010000120.1:0-8973 GCA_039815505.1 Bacteroidota bacterium
GTCCATATCTTAAAAGAAGCCTTAAAAGTATATAACGGATAGATGAAAATCCAACAAAATATTTCACTTAAAACGTATAATACTTTTGGAATAGACGCCAAAGCCAAGTTCTTCATTGAAATCAATAGCGAAGATCAATTAAAAGAGGCTTTGCAATTACCTGGGCATCCAAAGCGGTTTATTATCAGTGGCGGAAGTAATATGTTACTATCTCGCGACATAGATAGTCTGGTACTTCACATTAACCTTAAGGGAATAGTGATCGAAAAAGAAAATGATGAACATGTTGTTGTACGTGTAATGGCGGGTGAAAATTGGCATCAGATGGTGCTATGGACCCTTGAACGGAACTATGGAGGCTTGGAAAATTTATCCCTCATCCCAGGAAATACAGGTACCGCTCCCATTCAAAATATTGGGGCCTATGGAGTGGAGTTACGGGATACTTTTGAAAGTTGTAAGGCCATGCAAATAGATTCCCAAGAAATAAAAACATTCACTAAAGAGGATTGTAAATTTGGATATCGGGATTCATTTTTCAAGAATGAGGGAAAAGGAAAATTTGTGATCACCTCGGTTACACTTAGATTGACCAAAAAAAATCATACGCTCAATACTTCTTATGGGGCCATTGAAAGCGAGCTTCAAAAAAAAGGAATCAAGGACCCAACGATTAGGGACGTATCCAATGCGGTCATCGCCATACGAAAAAGCAAGCTGCCAGATCCCAAAGAATTGGGCAATAGTGGAAGCTTTTTTAAAAATCCGGTTATAGGCAAAGCTGCATTTCTTCAATTTTCAAAAAAACATGAAGAGGCTCCCTTTTATAAAATTTCCAGTGATGCCTATAAAATTCCAGCGGGTTGGCTGATAGAACAATGTGGCTTTAAAGGAAAACGTTTTGGGGATGCCGGGGTACATAAACACCAGGCATTGGTTTTGGTTAATCATGGGAACGCCAGTGGAGGGGAAATAATGTCCTTGGCCAATAAAATTCAGGATAGTGTACTTAGAAAGTTTAACATTCGTATCTTACCGGAGGTAAATATTATAAAATAACCCCCGAAGAAAGCTCTGCGGGGGCTATACCAAACCAAACTAACCAAAAACTAAATGCACAATAACCAGTTGCACATTTATCTAATTAAATATTGAGATAACGCTTAATAACAATCAATTTTATATTTTAGCGTTACATTATATACGGTTTAAATAATGGTTTCGGATGCCCGCGCACCATTTTTTTTGATACCGTACATACCATATGAGCACACTACTTGAAAAACATATTGTTGAACTACTTCAAGAGCGAAACGAAAAAGCGATATCCTTGCTTTATGAACACTATGGGGATACATTGTACGGGGTGGCGCAAAAAGTAGTTCGTGACGAGGAATTGGCCCAAGATGTGCTACAGGAGAGTTTTGTAAAAATCTGGAAAAAATCGGATTCTTATGATTCAACAAAGGCCAAGTTGTTCACTTGGCTTTTCCGTATTACTCGAAATACGGCCATAGATAAGCTTAGAAGTGTGAATACAAAATCGGATAAGGAAATCCAAATGGACGTTTCGGACGTATATAATCTAGGTGTGGATAGCATCAGACCCGAATTCATGGATGTCCGTGAAAATCTGGATAAAATAGAGTCCAAGTACCAAATTGTGTTGGAAGCCCTTTTTTTTCAAGGTATGACACAGCAAGAGGCCAGCGATGAGTTGGATATTCCTCTGGGCACTATCAAATCCAGGTTGAAAATTGGCCTACGTGAATTGAAAAAAATTTATGGAACACCTTTGATGCTGGCGCTTTTAATATCTTTAATGTCATGAAAGAAAAAATACGCATATTTTTAGATACCGACTTGCTTGAAAAGTATTTGTTGGGAACCACCTCAACGGAGGAAACCTCGCAAGTTGAACGTTATATAGCCATGTACCCTGAAGTTAGGGACACCTATAATGAGCTACAGGAAAACTTGGAGACCTTTGCTAAAATGCATGCCATAAAGACACCTGAAGGTCTAAAAGAACGTATCTTAAATCGAATAAAGGCGGAAAACAGCATTAGAAGAAGGTTCTTTAGATATGCCATAGCGGCTAGTTTGGTAGCCTTCATTTTTGCGGGTTCCTCCTATTTCTTCTGGAACCAAAATCAAAATCTTGTCGAGGAAAATACTTTGGTTACCAATAAAATCAAAGATTTGGAGCAGGATATGAAAGAAAGGTTGGAAGATGTAAGAAACCAATTTATTGTTCTTAACAATCCACAAACCAAAAAATATACGGTAAACGGCAATAAAAAGGCAAGAGACCTAAAAGCGGTCGCCTATATTAATCCGGTTAAAAAATTATCGTATATCAATGTAAGCAAATTACCTAATCTTCCAGAAGATCAATGTTACCAAATGTGGGCAGAGGTTAATGGCGAAATGGTGAATCTTGGAATCATTACCGAGGCCGGTAATCAAGAAAAACTATTGGCCCTTCCCTATGCGGAGGATGCCGTTAGTTATATTACCATTGAACCTAAGGGAGGAAATGAAACACCTACAGTGAAAAATATAGTGGCCAACATTGCTTACTAACAATAAACCGGACCTTCTCTTAAAGTAGTCGTAAATACCTTTTTACAGCTTTAATATTTCATATCTTTGTAAAAAGTTTTGATATGAAGTTGATATTGTTGACCATTGGGCTCTTAGCAGCTGCATTCGCGGGAATAGCAATTAAATTATGGGCTAAAAAGGATGGTAAATTTGCAGGTACATGTGCAAGCCAAAACCCTTTCTTGAACAAAGAGGGAGAAGCCTGTGGTTTTTGTGGAAAACTTCCCAGTGAGCAGGATTGTAAAAAAGATACGGCCCCAGGACTACGATAGTCTTTATAACTTCACCTTATTCATAATTCATAATTGATTTGGGTAAAACAGAGGATACACTCAAGGCTATGATAGCAAAGGCCAAATTAGGCAACCAGATGGCCTTCAGTACTTTACTGGATACTTTTTGGAACGATGTTTATAGTTTTCAATTGATCAGGACACAGAATGAAAATGATGCCGAAGATATATCCATACAAACTTTTTCTAAAGCTTTTGACAAAATTGATTCCTATGACGAGTCATACGAATTCAAAACATGGTTGATTACCATCTCAAAAAATTTACACGTCGATCTGATTCGAAAAAGAAAAAGGAATGTATTGGAAAGCACCGAGAGTGGCAATAATGAAGCTATTACAAAGGTCTTGGACGACACCCCATCTGCTGAAGACCAATTGATTACCGAACAGAACTTGGCCAATTTACTTCAGCACATCAAACAATTAAAACCACACTATCAAAGGGTCATTAACCTTCGTTATTTCAACGAGTTAAGCTATGCGGAAATTGCCAAGGAACTAAACGAACCCATCAATAACGTCAAAGTAAAGCTTTTACGGGCAAAAAAACTGTTGGCCGAGGTTATTAAAAACAAGAAATGAGCACCTTATCGTTTTACTATCAATCTTTCTTTTTGGCGTATATTTGTATAAAAATTAGCGAATGAGTTTAGAGACCTTAGCAAACGTATCCCCACCCAAAGGAAAACCGAAATGGTTACGGGTAAAGCTACCCACGGGCAAGAAATATACCCAATTAAGGGGTTTGGTGGATAAGTACGACCTCCATACCATTTGCACTTCCGGGAGCTGTCCAAATATGGGGGAATGTTGGGGGGAAGGTACCGCAACTTTCATGATTCTAGGTAATATTTGTACGCGTTCCTGTGGTTTTTGCGGTGTAAAAACGGGAAGACCGGAGAATGTAGATTGGGAGGAACCGGAAAAAGTGGCAAGATCCATAAAAATTATGGGAATAACACATGCCGTGATCACTTCCGTAGACAGGGACGACCTAAAGGATATGGGGTCTATTATTTGGGCCGAGACGGTTAGGGCCATTAGGCGTATGAATCCAGAAACGACCCTGGAAACCTTGATTCCGGACTTCCAAGGCATCCCTAAGCATTTGGACCGAATTATAGATGTAGCCCCCGAAGTAGTATCCCACAATATGGAAACCGTAAAAAGGTTAACAAGGGAAGTACGGATACAAGCCAAGTACGAGAGAAGCTTAGAGGTCCTTAGATATCTAAGGGACAATGGGGTAAACCGGACAAAATCGGGCATTATGCTCGGCCTTGGTGAATTGGAGGAAGAGGTGATTCAAACCATGGAAGATCTTAGGAATGCCAATGTGGATGTAGTCACTATTGGGCAGTATCTACAACCTTCCAAAAAACACTTACCCGTCAAAGAGTTCATTTTACCCGAGCAATTCAAAAAATACGAGGAGATCGGTCTTAAAATGGGTTTTAGGCACGTAGAAAGTGGTGCTTTGGTCCGTTCTTCCTATAAAGCGCATAAGCATATAAACTAAGGAACGTATTGTAATTATAATAACCTTTCCCGCTTATGCGGGATTTTTTTTCGATATGAAGCAAATAAATATTGGCATTAACGGTTTTGGAAGAATAGGGCGTACCCTCTTTAGGCTCTTAGATACCCACCCCCATTTAAATGTAGTGGCCATAAATGATTTGGCGGATGCCAGAACGTTGGCACATTTGCTGAAATATGACAGTATCCATGGAGTGTTCCAAGGAAACGTATCACATACCGAAAATAGTATCATGGTAAATGGTCAAAGCATTTCGTTACTTAGCTTTGGGACCCCAAGTGAAATTGACTGGTCACTATTCAAGGTAGATATCGTAGTGGAGGCCACCGGAAAGTTCAAAAACAGGGAAACCTTAAACCAACATCTTGTAAACGGGGCAAAAAAAGTAATTCTTTCCGTACCACCAATGGAAGATGATATCAAAATGGTGGTGTATGGAGTAAACGAATCCAGTATAGGAAGGGATGACCATATCATTTCAAATGCTTCCTGTACGACCAACAATGCCGCACCTATGATCAAAGTTGTAAACGACCTATGTGGTATTGAGCAGGCCTATATTACGACCATACATTCTTATACGACCGATCAAAGTTTACATGACCAACCACACAGGGATTTGCGAAGGGCAAGGGCGGCATCACAGTCCATTGTGCCCACTACAACAGGAGCTGCCAAAGCCTTGACCAAGATTTTCCCCGATCTTGCCGATACCATAGGTGGTTGTGGAATTCGGGTTCCCGTTCCCAATGGTTCGTTAACCGATATTACCCTAAATGTCAAAAGAACTACGTCCATTAAAGAAATTAATGATATTTTTGAGCAAATTTCCCACAATGAGCTGAAAAATATACTTTTTTATACGGAAGACCCTATTGTTTCCATAGACATAAACAATAGTTGTTATTCTTGTACGTTTGATTCTCAGATGACATCGGTCATAGGAAAAATGGTTAAAATAATTGGGTGGTACGATAATGAAACGGGTTACAGTAGTAGGATAATAGACCTCATTAATTTATTGGTCGACAACAAATATATTTGAGATTTGCTTACATACATATAAAGATTGAAAACGTATTTTTAGCAATGGCCCTTCTAATGGCCCTTCTCAATGTACGTGGGCAGGAGAACCCTTCTCCTGTATTGGATATACAGTCCTATTTTGACCAGACCCGAACCTACAAGAACGAAAACAAAATAAACTTAGCCTTAGAGTCGCTAAACAAAGCCGCAGAATTGGCGGAAAGAAATGAGGATGAAAAAGCGCTTATCTATAGTTATCACCAATTTGCACTACTGTATTTAGAACTGGATAAAATTGAAACTACCCTTTTTTATTGGGACAGGGCCAAGGTTCTTCTGGATGACGTGGAATATCCCTATGGAAATGCATTACATAAATATATAGAGGCGATCATATTATTCGGGAAAGAGCAAAATTTCCAAGCCATATATATGTTGAACGATGCACGGAAATTAAACAACGATAGGAACCTATTGAACAATATCTTATTGGCAGAGGCCTATATTTATCTTAAAATTGAAAAATACGACAGCGCGGAAAAGAACTTTAATTCCCTGGTAGTCAATAACGATATTTATGAAAAAGATTATCTTGCCACGCAGGCTTATCTGGGGCTGGCCCAATTAAACGATAAAACCGAAAATTGGGAAGGAAGCATAGATTATGCCAAAAGTGCCCTAAAATTGGCACAAGAAAACAACTTCTCCAAAGAAGTTTTTGAAACCAATCAGATCCTGGGCAGTATTTATGAAAAGGTCGAAAAATACGACCTCTCCTTAGTGCATAACCGAAACTTATTAAAAATAAGGGATTCTATCTTCACTATTGAAAAAGTAAAAACGGAAGCAAAAACGGCAGATAAGATACAGTTTGATTTTATGAACGAAACCATTAAGCGACAAGATGTAAAAATCGAAGAGCTCAATGAGTCTGCCAACCGATCGGAGATCACCGCTATCCTAACTTCGGCCTTTTTAACAATCATCTCGCTCTTGGCGGTATCACTTTATAGAAATAACCAGATTAAACTTAAGACCAACGACCTTTTACAAACAAAGAACAAAGAATTACAGAATGCAAGGGATGCAGCTGTTCAGGCGATGGAGGCAAAAACAAATTTCTTGTCCACTGTGAGCCATGAGTTAAGAACACCGCTTTATGCCGTTACCGGCCTTACGCATCTACTGCTAGAAGAAAATCCAAGTAAAAATCAAAAAGAACATTTAAAGTCCTTGAAATTTTCAGGGGATTATCTCCTTAATTTTATCAATGATATTTTACAGATCAATAAAATTGATGCAGATAAGTTAGAACCTTTAAATATAGAGCTTAATCTTAAAAAAGTATTGACAGATGTAATTAGTTCCTTACAACAAAGTGCCAAAGAGAACAAAACCGAAATTATACTGGATTATGATGATAACATCCCCCATCATTTGATGAGTGATCCGCTGAAATTGTCCCAGATATTTATGAACCTTATCGGTAATGCTTTAAAGTTTACCAAAAATGGAAAGGTTACGGTAATTGCCAAATTGATGAAGAAAGTGGAGGAGGATGTTACGCTTTATTTCGAAGTGAAGGATACCGGTATAGGTATTTCCAAAGACCAACAGCAAAGTATATTCGATAGCTTTGAACAAGGTTCTATACAAATTAACAGGGAGTATGGGGGTACCGGCTTGGGGCTTACCATTGTTAAAAGTTTGCTTGGCTTGTTCGATAGTAAAATTCAATTGGAAAGTGAATTTGGGAAAGGAAGCTCATTCTTTTTTGAATTGCCGGTAAAAAGCAAGGATAGTGTCGTTGATGACATTCCTTTTGAAATTACGCAAAAGGAGTATGACCTTAAAGGCCTACATTTGCTGGTGGTAGAGGATAATAAGATCAATCAGGTGATCACCAAAAAAATGCTCAACAAAAGAGAGGTAAGCTGTGACATTGCGAGTAACGGCACAAAAGCCGTTGAAATGGCCAATGAAAATAAATACGATGGCATCCTGATGGATATACATATGCCGGGAATCAGTGGTGATGAAGCTACAAGACAAATACGGGAATTTGATAAGGATATCCCTATTATAGCCCTTACCGCAATTTCACTGGATGATAGTTTGGAAAATTTCTATGCCGCAGGATGTAACGATGTGGTTACAAAACCTTTTAAACCGGAGGTGTTCTATCAAAAAATAGGAGAGAACATTCTTGGAAACAGAGTAAAAAATACGGCTTCATAGATTCGCTATTGCCTGCATCAACGCTTCTCTGCCATTTTCCAAAAATCGATGTTTTACTTCCACATATCGTAACCCGGTTACCTTATCCTTTAATCGCATAAAATCTTTTTCGGTAGTCAATATCATTTCTTTGGAATTAAATAATGCGATTTCACGATCGGTAAAAAAATGATGGTCCCTATAGGATAAGTGTTCCAATTGTATTTCTTCTTTTTTCAAGAAAGAAACCAATGGTCCGGGTTTGGCAATACCCGTAATTAGAGTCACGTTCCTATCCTTTAAATCGTCCAATATCATTGGTTCGTTAAATCCCTTTAAATTCCTTTCATAAACCAAGGAACTAAAGAGGAGTAATTGTCGTGAATGTGGTTTTAACTTCTTTTTTATAGCGGCTTGTGCAGATATGTCCAAATCAAGCGGACACTTGGTCACAACAATAATATCGGCTCGTTTTGCCTCTCCCCTACTATCGCGTAAGTCCCCCGCAGGTAGGTAGGCATCGTCGCTGTACAAATTGTCAAAAGCAGTTAATAAGATAGAGAGGCTAGGGCGTACCTTGCGATGTTGATAGGCATCATCCAAGAGGATGATATCCGGTTTTATGGTATCCTCCAAATAAGAAATACCATTTCTCCTATCGGCATCAACGACCACGGCAAGGTTTGGGAATTTGACATATATTTGAAAAGGTTCATCGCCCAATTCCTCCACCCCGGTATCCTCGTTGGCCAAAAGCAGTCCTTTTGATTTACGGCCATATCCCCTGCTCAGCACCGCCAACTTATGGGTTGCCTGAAGTTCGGATACCAAAAACTCGATCATTGGTGTCTTTCCGGTACCACCTACACTAAGATTTCCAACACATATAGTAGGAGTGTCAAAAGAAGAACTTGAATAAACGCCAAGGTCGTAAAGATAATTCCTTACATGTACCACCGCTGCATAAATGGGTGACAAAGGGTATCCTATTTTTCTTAACAGTTGCATTAGAACGAAAATATAATATTTTATCTTTGGTTTTCTATAAAGTTTAAAATGAATATACAGCAAGTCAACAATATACTGGAAGAATTGGCACCCTTAACTTATGCGGAAGATTTTGATAATGTAGGTCTTCTTGTCGGTAATGTGGATACCGAAGTAACTGGTATATTGGTTACACTGGATACTTTGGAAAATGTAGTGGATGAAGCCATCGCCAAAAAGTGTAATCTTATCGTAAGCTTTCACCCTATAATTTTTACGGGATTAAAAAAATTAACGGGAA
>JBCBZE010000236.1:0-5653 GCA_039815505.1 Bacteroidota bacterium
ATTTTGGCGATTAGAGGGTAATGTATCCTCAACCATATCCCTAAGTTGGAATGCAAGGAGTAATTTAGGTGCCATAGCGGAAGACGTAAATAATATTACCATCGTAGGCTGGAATATTTCTGCCAATCGATGGGTACGCCTGGGGAATGAAGCCATTGGCGGTGATCTTACTTCTGGTTTCGTAAGCTCGGAAAACTTTGTGCCGGATGATTACGCCATTGTTACCTTTGGTAGTTCCGCCGTACCCGAAGAACTGCTAACGTTGGACAACTATTATCTTAGCCCAAATAATGATGGGGTAAACGATGTACTTGTAATCCCTGAATTGGAATTGTCTCCCAACAACAGTTTAAAAATCTATGACCGCTTTGGATTAAAGGTCTTTGATATGGTAAATTACACCAACGAATTTGATGGAATATCAAATGTAAACAACTTTGTCATTGGAAGAGATAACGGGCTTCCAGAAGGAGTTTATTTTTATCTTGTATCCTTGGATGATCTGGGATTTAATTATCAAGGCTTCCTTTATCTAGACCGTTAATTTCATACGCTCTTGTATCGCTTCTTTTTAGCTGAAAACTCGTTGATCTGCGTTAAAAATCCGATGAAATCATCTTTCTGTTGTTAAAACCACGTATATCTTGCGTACGGCAATGAATTCTGGACTGGTAAGGGTCGGGTATGTTTTTACAAAGAACCCACCACATAGTGCACAGTGTTGATCTTTGGTTAGCTATTGGATTATCAACATCAAGATCGGTAATTCTATATGGAACGTTATCGACAAAAGGTACAATTAACAAGTTATGTTTTGTGGAAGGTGACTTTTGCAACACTCTTGGGCCATTACACAACATTTTATACTGAACCGTTGGTAGATACCTTAATTTTAAGGTTGTTACAGTATTCCCTCAAACCCTAAAAGAAATGGACTTTAAAAAGTTAGGCCCTTTGGTATTCCTACTCCTCAATATGTATTGGGTTTCCGGTCAGGTTAAAATTGGAGCCAATCCCAATAGTATTGATGCGGCATCCATTGTAGAACTGGAAAGCGATTCCAAAGCGCTGGTCCTCACAAGAGTTTCCACAGCGCAGATGCAGGCTATATCCCCACTTCAAGGAGCTGTAGTTTATAATACGGATACCCAATGCGTATATTACTATGACGGAACACTATGGACAAATTTATGCGATGGGGCCGGTCAAAACCAATTTTCCTTTACCGATAATGGAGATGGGACATTTACGTTAACCGATGAAAATGGCAATGACATAACTTTTAACGGAGCTCCTGAAACAATTACAAGCTTAGTGGATAACCTTGACGGTACATTTACCTTCACGAATGAATCGGGTACCCAAACCATTATCACCTCGGATAACACGGATAGTCAAAATATTAGTACAGATGGTAACCCAGGCAATATCAGCATAGATAATGGGGATACGATAACGCTCAATGTGGATGATGCGGATGCCGATGACCAAAATGAAATACAAGTGCTTTCCAAAAGCGGTATTACCATTGCTTTAAATAATGGGGGCGGCTCCGTAGACGAAACAGTGACTTCGCTGGCCCAAGATACCGGTACGGGCGTAATTACGTATACAAATGAAGCTGCCACTCCACAAACGGCCAGTGTGGTATCCACGGATACGGACAATGCCATTTCCGTTGGAGCCGATGGTGGGGCATTTTTAGCTCCTTACGAAAAAATAGTGATTTGGGCCGAGGAAAATGGAGGATTGGCCAATAACCAATTAGAATGGTCCTTTGGCAATGGGGCAACCGGGCGTATCGGAATTCCGTTGCCCGAAGCATGGGAAGCCTATGCCGTGAGCTTTAATGCCGACACCAATGGAGGGTCGGATTCCGTGCTCATGGCGGTCGTAGATTCCAATACGAATACCAATCTATTTACATTTACGGCAACGGGCAACACCAATAATATGGTATACACCGAGATATTGACCACACCTGTGGCCATACCGGTCGGGACCAGTATAGGATTTAGGACCATTACGGAAACCGGTAACGTTACAGATGCAAGAGTAGCTGTTTTTTTAAGACGAAGACCCTAAATAATTCAACCCTACTGCCCTTTAAACATGAATTGTACAAGATATATTCGTCACTTAAGCTTTTTAATCCTTCCCCTGATGGCGTTGGGTCAGGATGCCGTACACAACTACGGTACTATTCAAGTGCACGAAACTGCATTGGTGGGTTTTCATACGGACTTGATCAATGACGGTACTTTTGACGAGAATATGGGTTTAGTAGGTTTTTATGGCGAAAATAAGTCCATTAGCATATCCGGGGCATTTACGCCTGTTTTTTTTGATACCGAAGTAGCGACGGACGATGGCTTTTTTTTACAAACGTCTTTAGGGGTGACCAACAATGTAAACTTCATCTCCGGTAATGTAATTACACCTAGAGATCAGACCGATATCGCCTTAAATTTCTTGGATGATTCTTTTTTCGTTGGTGAACGTGACCTTTCCAAAATCGATGGTTTTGGCGCTATTATCAACACTAGTTCCTTTACGTTCCCTGTTGGGGACGATATTAGATTGCGTCCCTTGACCCTTACCTCCAATACAGTCAACGATTTGGCCAAATGTGCCTACTTTTTTGAAGACCCCAATGAACCATCCACTTTTGACACCCGATTTGACACCGATATTATGGATGTTGACATACGTGTCGTAAGTACCAGGGAGTTTTGGGTTTTACAAGGACAAGTTCTATCCACAGTTACCCTATCATGGGACGATAGAAGCGATATCATTGTTTTGGGAGAAACCTTGAACGACCTTAAGGTAGTAGGTTGGAGCAAAACGGAAGAACAGTGGGTAAATCTAGGAAATACGTCCGTTGGAGGGTCTTTTGATTCCGGGACGATCACATCCGATACTTTTGTTCCAGATGATTATGAAATTATCACCCTGGGAGGTAACAACGATATTTTGGAAACCTTGGATATTGTTGAATTGGACAATTACTTTTTAACGCCCAACGGAGATGGCCTTAATGATTTCCTGATTATTGAAGGTATTGAAAATTCCCCTAACAATTCCCTACAAATCTTTAACAGATTTGGAAGGTTGGTATATAAAAAAGACAATTATGTGAATGAATTTAATGGTAGGGCCAATGTAAATGGCGTAATTGATAAAAACGCTGGTTTACCCGCAGGAATTTATTTCTATATCATTGCGCTTAACGATCTTCAACAAAAACATCAGGGGTATATGTATATTGCACAATAGTCAGTAAGCCAAAGACCAAAATAATTGTCCGACCAGCCTATCTAAGATCCGCGCCGTAAAATTAAAACTGGTGTTCAAACCTTTGCTACTAGAGCATATAAAACCATTCATCAATACGGTAAGTGTCACGTAACTTATTTGTCATAATCAAATTTCTTAACTTTGGAGTACGCTGTGGAATACGAAGGATGCAAAACAATAAAATTACCATGTAACCCACTTGGCAACATTCTTGATATAGCAACAAGGTATATCCAAAGGCACTAAAAATTGAATTAAACATATGAATAGAAGATCATTTGTAAAAAAAAGTAGTGTTTCCGGTCTAGCATTGGCCATGCTGCCAAACATGATATTTACCCAAGAAACAGAATATTCCATATTGGAATTGATGGGTAAGGAGGATATTGACCTTTTTGGAAAAAACATTCAACTAAGAAAAGAGGCCCACGATGCATTTGTTTCAATGAAGAAGGCCGCTTACAGTGATGGAATAGATTTAAAGATCGTATCTAGCTATAGGGATTTTTATCGTCAAGAAGCTATTTGGGAAAGAAAATATGTACGATACACCGAAGATGATGGTATGAAACCAATCGATGCCATAGATAAAATCATAGAATATTCCACGATTCCCGGTACCAGCAGACATCACTGGGGAACGGAAGTTGATATCGTAGATGGTTATCAAAAAGTAGAGGGCGATGTGCTTGTACCCAAAAAGTTTGAGGAGGGAGGGCCATATGAGGATCTTAAAAAATGGATGGACGAGAATTCGAAGAAGTTCGATTTTTATTTGGTTTATACGGATGATTATAAACGAAAGGGATTCAAGTATGAGCCCTGGCATTATAGTTATGCTCCATTATCCGTTCCCATGCTGACCACGTTTAGAAGAAAAAACATTATGCTATTGCTCCAGGAGGAGGAATTCTACGGTTGCGAACATTTTACTTCCGGGTTCCTTAAAACCTATATCAGGGATAACATTTTAGATATAAACCCCGAGCTTTTATAAGCATTTTTGTACCTTGAGTATCCATATCAACAAGATTCACCATGCGAAGAGGTAGTTGGAAAATACGAATATTCATAGGTCTGGCTATAGTGGCCTTTGCCTTTGTTCAACGTTGTAACAACAAGGAGGAAAACCCATATACGGGAAGGGTCCAAAACATTAATATGACGGCAGAAGAGGAAATTGCCATTGGCTTGCAAAGCGCCCCGGAAATGGCCCAACAGCATGGAGGGCTCTATCCTGACGAGAGAATGCAGGCTTACGTGGATGCCGTGGGAAACAAATTGGTAAACAGCAGTTATCCCAGGGAAACCCCATATAAATTTGATTTTCATTTGCTGGCTGATGATAGGACCATAAATGCTTTTGCCCTACCTGGCGGTCAGTGCTTTATCACCTATGCGCTTTTTTCACAACTTAATGAAGCCCAGTTAGCAGGGGTTTTGGGTCATGAGATAGCCCATGTTATAGGTAGGCACTCCGCGGAACGTATTGCCGAGAGTAATTTTTGGAAAACGATTTCCATGGGAGCTTCCGTTGGTGCGGATGCCGGTGGCATTGTGGGGAGCATAGGTCAAAACACCCTACTTAAAAATGGCCGGGGAGATGAGTTGGAAAGCGATGAATTAGGGGTGTATTTCATGATCCAAGCCGGATATGACCCCACAGAAATGATAAAGGTGATGCAAATACTCAAGGCGGCCGCTGGCCCTAACAGAACACCGGAATTTCAAAGTACCCATCCCGATCCCGAGAACCGTATCCAAAAAATAAAAGAGGCCATTGAAAAATACAGCGGCCGGCGGTAATTGTTAATTTATAAGGACATATATACTATTTTTATTATATTTGACCAGAATTCCAAATCTTTTTATTGCCTCAGATTTAACCCTTATAGCTTTGATTTATACACATTTAAATGAAACTATATGGGAACGCTATTACATTTTAAGAACATTTACTTGGAAGCATTCGAGAATTGCAAACCGGAACTTGTAGTAATACTCTTAAAAGTTTACTCTTTTTTCTGTTTTTTAATGTTGTCTATGGCTATTTATGCATTTATGTATAGAGCTGTAACAGGATTTAATTTTTATTGATTTTTCGTATTTACTCTTTTACTTGAACACTATAGGAAGTAAATATATTGAAACTAAAAAACCCCATTGGATTTCCAATGGGGTTTTTTGCCGATGAACAAACTCCTTTTAGCTTCTCATAGCAGTTTCGATAACGGCAAGGCGTATCTTTTTGCCGTAAACCCTTTTTCGCTTTTTCCTTTCAGCTTGGCGCCATGGTGGATCAATAGTTCCAAGATTTCCGCTTGGTTATACCGTGCGGCGAACATAACCGGGG
>JBCBZE010000072.1:0-11902 GCA_039815505.1 Bacteroidota bacterium
AATGACCGAAGGTAATTTTGTAGATTATGTAAAGATGTATGTTGCTTCTGGAAACGGGGGCAAGGGATCGGTGCATTTACATCGGGAAAAGTACATTACCAAAGGAGGTCCGGATGGTGGTGATGGTGGTCGTGGAGGGCATATTATAATCCGCGGCAATAAAAACTTATGGACGCTACTTACCTATAAGTTTAAAAGACATTTTAAGGCCGGACATGGAGCACATGGCAGTAAAAACCGTAGTACTGGGGCGGATGGGGCAGATGTGTTTATGGATGTTCCCCTTGGCACGGTAGTCCGCAACACCACTACCAATGAAATTTTATTTGAAATCACCGAAGATCAACAAGAAAAAATTGTGGCCGAAGGTGGAATGGGTGGTCGTGGCAATTGGCATTTTAAGAGCTCCACGAACCAAACCCCTAGATATGCACAACCTGGTATACCGGGCCAGGAAAAAGAAATAACATTGGAGTTAAAGGTGTTGGCAGATGTTGGTTTGGTAGGATTCCCTAATGCAGGTAAATCTACTTTATTATCCGTGTTGACATCGGCGAAACCTAAAATAGCCGATTACGAGTTTACTACTTTAAAACCTAATTTAGGGATTGTGGAATACCGGGATTTTAAGAGTTTTGTTATGGCCGATATTCCTGGAATTATTGAGGGTGCCGCAGAGGGTAAAGGCTTAGGGCACTATTTTCTAAGGCATATAGAGCGGAATGCGACACTTTTGTTTCTTATTCCTGCGGATAGCAATGATATTGGCAAGGAATATGAAATTTTATTGGATGAACTTCGAAGGTACAATCCGGAGTTATTGGATAAGGATAGGGTAGTGGCCATTTCTAAAAGTGATATGCTCGACGATGAATTAATGGACGAAATGAAATCTGAGCTGGATAAGGACCTAAAAGGGACTTCTTATATCTTTATCTCTTCCGTAGCCCAATTAGGGCTGCAACAACTCAAGGATATGCTTTGGGGGTTATTGAACGATTAAAACAAGCCATTGCGGGTTTGGGTGTTTTTTTTCTTTATTTTTATTGAAATATCAGTGATGAAAAGAATCGTAGGCACAGTCCTCCTTATCGTTTTAATTTCCTGTAATACCGTACGGGTAAATTATGATTATGACCGTAGCACAGATTTTTCTGGTTATACCACATATAATTATTATGTGGATATGAATACCGGTTTAAGTGATTTAGATACCAAACGATTACTAAAGGCGGTGGACTCCGCTATGCAAATAAAAGGGATTTTGCTTGCCGATGAACCTGATTTTTTTATCAACATTAGTAGTAATTCCTTTAGGAACCCCAGTAATAGTGCAGTTGGTGTCGGTGTTGGCGGTGCTGGGAGAAATGTGGGCGGAGGTCTGTCCATTGGCATCCCAGTAGGCCAGTCAAATGTGTCAAGGGAAATTGTTTTCGATTTTGTGGATAGTCAAAAAGATGCTTTGTTTTGGCAGGGTATTAGCGAGAGTCCTTTTAGGGACAATGCCTCTCCAAGTGTACGTGAAGAAGTACTTAATAAGGTAGTTGCGAAAGTCTTTTCCAAATACCCTCCTTCTTCAAAAAAATAAGTCTATACCCAAGGTTTGTTGTTTACTCCTTACGTATAAAATACCGCTCACTTTATAAATCTTACCGCTAGTCATATTATGATTCCATCCGTGGCATATTGCACATACTTTTACCATATAATTTAAAATAACCTTTAAATACGGAGTTATGATAGCATTGGCAAAATTGGTAGTTGCAATTATTTTAAGCGTAATTTTCTAAGATAATACAGGTGAAGTCACGGTACGTGGCACGTAAGCATGAAAATAGAGTGTCCAAAATTAGTACTGTTTACTTCTTAAGGGGTGCTGTACTGATTTGCTTGGTTTTGTGATGGGGAAAACTGTTTGCCACTTTGCTTTTTAATCATATGTAATTACCATGTATTCATTTATATTTGGTCTCAATCGATAATATATCATGCAACTTTCTTCGAAGCAGAGAAACTTAATTTTTTGGAGTCTTCAAATCCTGGGTTGGGGTTCATTGAACGTGCTATCCGCGTTTATCCTGAAAAAGGTAAGTTTTCAATTTTTGCTCTTTAATGTATTGATCGGGATTTTTAATGGAATATTGGTTACGTCGCTCTTACGATATTATTTAAAAAGAAAAGTCGGCTTTGACAATTTTGGTTTGATCGATATTGGTAAAATAGTACTCTCTACCATATTGGCCGCTATAATGTATGGTGGTCTGAATTATGGTTTTGGTTATCTATACGGAAGATATGCATTGATCGAAAATGAAGTAGATCTGGAATTCTTGAAAAACTATGACAGTATTTGGTTACTGATCGTGAACTCCCTATTTATTATTTTTAGCTGGGTCTTCTGTTATCTTGTTATAAAAGTGTTATTAAAATTAAATTCGAATAGAATTGAACACTTAGAATTGAATTCGGCCTTGAAACAGGCACAATTGAACACCTTGAAAGGTCAAATAAATCCACATTTTATGTTCAATAGTTTAAACAACATTCGGGGGTTGATGCTAGAGGACGTAGAAAAATCAAGGGATATGCTGACCAAGCTTTCGGAAATGTTACGCTATTCCCTAACAAAAAATGACGTAGACGCCATTGCTTTGGAGGAAGAGTTGGAAATGGTGGATAATTATATTGACCTTTCCAAAATACAACTGGAGGATAGATTGGATTTTAAAAAGGAAATAGCACCGGAAACCTTAAAATTATCTATCCCTCCCATGATTGTGCAATTATTGGTGGAAAATGCTTCCAAGCATGGTATTTCCAACATAAAGCAGGGAGGTAGAATCGTATTGAATACTAAAATTGATACTAATAGACTTTGCATAAAGGTGATCAATACCGGGAAATTGAAAATCGCAAAAGGTTCTACCCAATTAGGCCTTAAGAATATAAGGCAACGTTTACGTTTACTATATGGGGAAAATGCTGTTTTTACCCTTAAAGAAGAAAACGGTGAAGTTGTTGCCAACGTTAAAATTCCTATGCCATGAACCATATAACCGCTGTTATCGTTGAGGATTCCCGCTTAGCCCGTAATGAATTAAAGGAACTTATTAAAGCATATAAGGAAATTCAATTATTAGGTGAAGCGGAAAATGTGGATAATGGGCTTAAACTGATTCGGCAAACCAAACCGGATTTATTGTTTTTAGATATCAATATGCCGGAAAAAGATGGTTTTGAATTGTTGGAAATGTTAGATGAGGTGCCTATTATCGTTTTTACGACCGCTTTTGATGAATATGCCATTAAGTCCTTTGAATACAATGCATTGGACTACCTATTAAAACCGATCAATGCAAAAAGATTTGCTTTGGCCATTGACAAGGTGAAACTGCAATTAGAGACCGCTTCCCAAACTTTGACCAAAACTGAAAAACTAACGGAAAGCAGTCAGATATTTATCAAGGATGGAGAAAAATGTTGGCTGATTCGCATAAGGGATATTTCACATTTTGAAATCGTAGGTAATTACACCCGTGTATTTTTTGAAAATGAGAAGCCTATGCTATATAAATCATTGAATCAGGTTGAGGAAAAATTACCTGCACATGCTTTTTTTAGGGCCAATAGGCAACAGATCATCAATATCAACCACGTCCAAAGCGTGGTACCCTGGTTCAATGGGAAGTTAAAGTTGACTATGATCAATGGCGAAGAAGTTGAGATTTCCAGAAGACAATCCTATTTGTTTAAGGATAAAATGAGTTTATAGATTTTCACTAAAGAAAAACGGTGCCCTAATCTTACGGCACCGTTTGGTATCATTTTTTTATAGATCTATCCCCGTAAGATATCCTTATACCTATCCTTATAGGCATAAAGCATTGCAATATTCAATGCCAACAGTACCAAGGCAGGAACAATGTTTCCCGGGTCCAATGTGGCATGGAACAGTACGGCGTTTACCGACACGCTCATTAAAATGATCATCATTAAAGAAGCATACTTGTTTACCAAAAGTGATAGGCCGGCAACTGTTTCCACTATACCCACCATAGGTAGGACCTTAGCTGCGGTAAGACTTCCAAAATAGGTCATTGCCGTTTCCGATAACCCCTCAAATGCGGGTAAAAAATTAAAAAACTTGTTTGATCCGAAAAGAACCAAAAAGAGCCCAAAAACAATCCTTAGGACCAATAAAACTTTAGAATTCATAGTTTGTTGTTTATATGTTAGTTTGTAGTCAATTTAGGAAAAAACTAACATACTAATAGAAATTCTATTAATTTTATCCTTTAACTGCTATACGTATGCCCTTGCTATGGCTGCTGAATTCCGGGGCATACATACTTTGAATCGTAGTAATGCCATTGCTGAAATCTCCAGCATTGTTCACCCTAAGGTCATACTCAAATACGTAGATACCTTTTGGTAGGTAATCAAAAAAGAAATTGGTGCTGGCATCTTTGGTACTTTCATAATAACCTAGGCCATCCTGCCATTTATAACGGGAGATTACGTTAAGGGGTTCTAGACCCGAAGCGCGCATGTCCTTCATATGAACAAATTCCATAGATCGATCTGCTTTTAATTCTATTCGTACACGTACCAAGTCCCCGACCTTTAATCTGGTCTTTTCCGTTACCTCCGATATTTCTTCCCCGGTATCCGTATTTTTCTTTAAGAATAGTTTCTTTTTAAGCTGTAATGGGGTTTCTGCGGGGCTGATTTTATCCAGATCCTCAAAATATTGCCAATATAGGGCTCCCCATGCAATACCTTCCCCTTTTTTACGAATAGATATCTGGGCCATTTCTGAGGTTACCTCATTCCCGGTCCAAGCGGTTTTATAATACCCGGTACCAGCCTCTAATTTCGTATGCTCTAATTTTGAAGGCTCAATTCTTTTACCCCCTATGGATACGTCCACAAGATCTGCAACGGATAACCAATCGTTACCTTGCAACAATAAGGCATAGATTGCATCGGTAGTTGCCTTGGTGGTCTTCCACTGATTGGTTTGCTTGTTCTTTAGCAACCAAATTTTAAGATTGTCTATGGTGTTTATGTCATTTTCTATTTCACCGAACGCTTCGATCATCAAAGCCTGTGTTTCAATGGGAGCTTGGTACCAGTGCCATGAACTGGAATTAGCTTTCCAATACATACCCAATTCGTCGCTGTTGATACTATTTTCCTTGAGCGATTGCATTACTTTATTGGGGGTGACCAAATCCTTGTTCCTATGTAATACCAATGCCAACATCCCTTGGGAATACAGGTTTTTCTCTAGCCAATACCGCTTGGCCTGACCATAATAATAAGTCATAATATCATTGACCTTTTTAGAAACGGGTATAGCGCCGAAGAAACTTCGCATATATAGATAATGGATTTGAGTATAACTTAAATGATCATCATTTAAGTCTGTCGCATGTTTTTTCATATACTCATATTCCTTAATGAATTCGGCATCTAGATACCGCATGGCTTTTTTAACCATTTGCGCGTTATCCTTATTCTGTCCGGAAACATTAAGATGTTTCAAATGTCCCAATCCGCTTATAATATGCTGTGTAATAAATCGATTGGCACGCCCACCTGCAAACCATGCCCATGCTCCGGAGGACATTTGATTGTTTCTCAGCTTACTTAACGCGGTGGCTTGTTCTTGTTTCATCTTATTGAAGTTAAACAACAGGGCAATGCGCTTCTTCTGTTCAGTTTCGGATTGTGCATCTCGCAACCACGGAGTTTCCTGAATCAGTAAAGATTTTAATTCCTGATTCTTTTCCAAATTGCTCATCAATGCATCGGAATTGGCCCATTGTTTAAAAACTTCCTGGATTCTTGGATTGGAATTTGCAATATGCGAAGCTAAGGTGTTTGCATAATACCTTGAGAAAATCTGCTCATTGCAATCGTAGGGATACTCCATTAAATAGGGAAGTGCCTGTACAGCATACCATGCGGGGTTAGAGGTCATTTCCAAAGTTAACTTGTGATGTTTTAGGGTAGAAGAAGTATTGTCCCGTAATTTTTCCAAAACAAAATTCTTGTCCTGGTTACTTTTGACCCACATGGGTAAAGTCTCGGTGACCAGCATTCTGTTCGTGAGCACAGGTAATACATGTTGCTCCCCATCACTAAAATCCCCTGCCTTGGCAATGATTTTATACTGAACGGCTTGGAGGCCTTCCGGCATTTTCATGTTCCAGGAGACCTGTGTATTCCCCAAAGAATCCACACGGAATCTTTGCCTTGCTTCCTGCGGGGATGACGAACTTAGCAATGTATTTGAAATATCCTTGCCCGATATGGCATCTATCAATTCCAGTTTAGCCTCTCCCGAGAGTGCTTCTTCGGTAAGATTGGCAATTTTTGTACTGATTACGATGTTATCACCTTCCCTTAAAAACCGTGGTGCATTGGGAATTACCATTAGCTCTTTTTGAGTTAGAGTGTTCAGCGTTATGATAGAACTGCTCAAATCCTTGGTATGGGCCAATACTTGTAATTTCCACTGGGTCAATGCTTCTGGTGTGGTAAAGCTAAAGGAGATGTTTCCCTCTATATCGGTTTGTAGCTTAGGTAAGAAAAAGGCCGTTTCCTGTAAATTCTTACGAATTTGTATTTGCCCATCATTTGTTCCCCCTTGTTTTTCGGCCTCTGCAATCGGATTAAAGTCGTTTTCAGTAACGGGAACTCCAACTGTTTTCCCCTCCGGGGCCCCAGCGACAACTATTTCCTCTAGTTCAGAGCTGTCATCCAAAGCTTCCATTGAAAATTGGTTGGAAACTCTGTTTTTCATGACTTCGCTACGTTGGTACAGTCTGTATCCATATCCTAAGTTAAGCCCAAACCAATTAAAACTGTCATAAAACTGTTGGGGAAAGGTATAGTTTTCGATCGGATTATAGGCCTCAAAATTACGGATGCCGTAACTCTGATAACCATTGATGCCCATATGGGTATAGTAGCTGGATCTATATAATGGGTTAAAACTCCAATTATGGCCTTTAAAGGCATCCAGGGAAGCATCGTACATACCCGCAAGTAATTCTGCGGAAACTTTTTCCCCCTTAGGCCCTTTTACCTTAAATGTCCAAGTTTCGCTTGTACCGGGCTTTAGTTTGTCCCTAAAATGGATAGTTTCAATTTCCAAATCGGTTTTGGGATAAGGCACGTAAACATTAAGCGCATTGGATAGGAATGAATTATAACCGGAAAAGCTGTAAGTGATGGCGAATCCGCCCAAATCATCTTCGCTGACCGGAAAGGTCAAGGTTTCCGCATCATCTTTAAGATGAACAATATAGGTGTCTTTTATTTTTCTGTCTTTTTCCAAATAAACGGTAACGAAAAGATTCTTTGAACTGGAAGCCAAGGTCAACACTACTTCGTCCCCCACCGAGTATTCGTTTTTGTTGGTCTTTATTCGGAAGAACTCTTGGTCTGCCAATTTTTTTTCTTTATCACTGTACAAAGTCGTTTGTTTAACTTCTTTAATGATTTGTCCAAATTTATCCTTGGCCTCCACTTCAATTAAATATTTCCCGGAAACCCATTTCTTACTATTCCTCAAGGAAATTTCTGTTGACTTTTCTGTATCGAAATCGGTTTGAAGTACCAAAGATCCCTTTTCCCAATTCACCGAATTATCTTCGTTATCATAGGCATCATATGGAAACAGTTCCTTGAATTTTTCCTTCGTAAAAGACTTATAGTCCGGTGCTTCCCAAGGTCTATTTCTAAGTGTGTATTTAGGGGTCTTCAACTTATAAATTCTTAAAGAGCCCTTGGCGGGAATAAATTCTCCGTTGAGGTTGGACGTCAAAACTGTAACCGTATTGTCTTTTTTATCCTTGTCCAAGGTTGAATCAATAAAAATATTGACGCTCAAGGCATGGTATCCTACCCTAACGGTGGTTACAGCGCTATGGGTCTCCCCATTAATATCGGTAACGTCGGCATTGATCTCATAACTAAAAACAGGTAGATTTTCTTTTAATGTATTTTTCTCGGGGATGGCCTTAAAATATATTTCATAGTTTCCCGAGGCATCCGTAACCGTTTCACCATATGTGATTTCCTGGGCAGCATTATTATAATAGGGCCTGCTCCAATAATACCATCTTGGAAAATAGACCGTGCGTTTTACACGGTAGACTACTTTTGCATCTGTAATGGCACTACCGGCATAGGCAAAAGCGGCTCCCTTTACAATAACACTATCATTTACTTTATACGTTTCTTTAATGGGTGTAAAGGAGGTTTCAAATTTTGGACGTTTGTATTCTTCTATCGAAAAGTAGAAATTTTCATTGACCAAGCCGGAAACGGAATATACTTGAATATAAAACTCCCCCGTAAGCCCCGAACTTGGAAGAACAAATTCCCCGTTGAAAGAGCCAAATTCATTGGTCTCAAAATCTAACTCGGAAACTTTTTGCCCATTTACATCATGTAAACTTGCCAATACATTTTCCTTGGGCAACACATTGGAACTGTTTTTAACAGTTTCCATCAGGATTCCTTTGAAGTATACAATTTGTCCGGGCCTATAAATACTGCGATCTGTAAAAAGAAAACATTTGTTGGTTACTTGATTTTGATTTTTTTGATTGTACTTACTGTTCAGGTAGTACTCCCCAAAATATGCCTGATCATCCTTATGGTTTACCGTTATATGTACATTGGTCCATCTCTTATCGGATAAAGGAATTTTTACAAATCCTTTTTTGTCGGAAACCAAAGTCTTTTTTAACATACGGCCATCATAGTTTTTCTGATAAGAGAATTGCACATTGGCCTTGGATAGCGGACGACCATTATTGCGGTCTATTACCTGAAAGTATTTGTTTTCAGGGGTGCTTGTCTCGGATATGGCTAAGTTGGTCACTTGAATATCACTAAAAGCAAAAGCTCTTTTGGTCTCGTTTTTTGATGTTGCAAGAACAATATAAGATCCAACGTCCAGGGCAGGGAGAAGAATTTCGGTACTATGGGGTTGGTAATCCTCTTCATTTTTTAAAACGGCGTTCCATTGTTTCGCTAAAACGAGTTTTTTTATAAAGGAAAATTGTTTTTCAGTTTCATAGATTTCACTTAGTTTTTTAATTTGATTTCTGGAAATTCGATATGCGCTAAGTTGTAAATCCGTATGATTTTTATGCTTCACCAGCAATTTGGAAGGTAGATTTGTAGGGATATGCTTTTCAGAGAGGAGCTGTAAATTCTTGCTTAGAATATTGACTTTTAGGGCTTTACATAAAAGAGCGCCTCTGCTTTCCGGATACGCTTTTACTACAGAACTGCACAACTCCAGGGCATCCTTTTTTTTCCATTGATGTACCTGGTTGGCCTTTGGATTAAATGTATCGCCCCATTGATTATAGAGCAGCGCAATCTCATAATTGTAAAGTGCGGAAACTTTATTTTTCCGATGCCTGGCGGCAGAGTTCTGCAAGGCTTCGAGATAATACTGGTCCTTATCCTTGAACACAGCGTTTTGATAGATGAACTTTAAACGTTCAATGTCTACTTCGGCCAATGCTTCCGGAGAAATGTCATTGGAATGGAATCGCAGTAGCTTTTGATAGGTTTTAAGAGCTTTTAATTGAAGCGAGGCACTATCTTTTGATGCTAATTTTACGTCTAAAAAAGGTAGTGCCTCGCACAGGAGTTCTGAGTTTTCAATTTCAAATTTATAGGAAGGTCTTACAATACTGTTTTCCTTGGTCTTATAGAATTCCAACGCATTATGGGCCAATAGATTAAATAAAGTGGGCCTATACGTTTCGGAATTTTTTTGGTGGTTGATCAAGGCATCAAACTCAGCAACTCTGATTTTTTGCAACTTTTCGCTATTCCTTAAGGATTTTTCAAAATGAACCCCAATTTCTTCGAATAGGGTTGTTAAATCCCATGTTCTAAAATCCAAGGTGTCTATTTTTGTTTCCGTCCTGGTCCTATTATAGAACTGATATCTATTTTGTTGAAAATATTGCCAGTACAAGTTGGCGAGATAGCCTTCTAGAATGTTTCTGGTAGGAACCACGCTTTTGTTGATTTCAGCTTTGAATTCGGTTATGATCTTTAACTGGGCGTCCTCCTCCAGGGTCATGGCATATTTGGACATATACAAGAGACTCTTGATAGTTTGCACGGAATTTTTCTCTTTTTTGGCCTTTTCAGAGATAGACTTCACTATTTCAAGCGCAGATTTTGTCAATGCCTGTTGCTCTAGTTTTTCTACGTTTTTCCAAAGTATTTGGTATGTAGTATCGGGCTCTTGGGAATTTGCCATATTTGAAAATAACAGTACGGTAATAAGGGTAGCAATATGTTTCATCAGATTAAATTTACTGAACAAATATGTATCTTATTCTATAGGATGACAATTATAAATTAGGGAACTGCTCTTATAAATGAGGGAAACTCCTTATTAGGGTGAATTCAAAAAGAGTCTCAAATACTGGTTTCGTTAAGGATTCGGATATCGTTGCGACCAAAAACCAAAACAAATCTTGAGGGACAATGAGATATGTAATTTTTTTAACCGTCTTTTTTTTATGCTTTGCGGCAAGTGCGCAGGATGAGGTTCTACACGAGGCAGAACGCTACATCGCTGCAAGGAAGTATAGTTCTGCGGAAAAAATATTACAAGAAAGCCTTAAGGTATATTCTTCTCCAGAATTAAAGGACAAGCTGGGCGAAGCATATAGTTTTCAAGAAAAGTGGGATCAGGCCATTGACGTATATGAAGAGCTTACGGATATCCATCCTAAGAATGCCGAGTACCAATTTAAGTATGGTGGGGTGCTGGCGAGAAAGGCGCAAAACAGCAATAAACTAAAAGCTTTAATGCTGATAGGAAAGATTAAGAATGGATTTATGAAGGCAGCGGAACTAGACCCGAAACATATTGAGGCAAGATGGGGGTTGGTAGATCTATATGTCTCCTTGCCGGGTATCGTAGGTGGTAGTACGTCCAAAGCCTTTAAATACGCAAAGGAACTCAAATCCATATCGGCCATTGAGGGATATCTAGCCTTGGGCTACGTATATGAGTATGATGATGAACCCCAACAGGCCGAAGAAAATTATATGAAAGCATTGAACTATGTAGATGGATTGGAAGAGGTTACCCGCAACCAATTGAATTACCAAATTGGAAAAATTTGTGGAGATTATGGACGCTATTTAGACAGGGGGATCAAGCATATGGATACCTATATCAATAATTATACGGTTAAGGACGGGGTGCCCATAGATTGGGCGTATTATAGAATGGCTCGGCTATATCGGCATAAGGAAAATAAGCGGGAAGCTAATGTATGGATTAAAAAAGCCCTTGCGAAAAGACCGGATTTTAAGCAGGCCCTAGAGGAACAAACTCGGATCAAGGCTTTATAGCTTAAAGGGATTTCAATAACCCGCCATCTATGGGAATATTGGTCCCGGTAATATAGGCAGCTTGTTCCGATGCTAAAAAGGTTGCCAAATACCCGTATTCCTTGGGGTCTCCAATTCGCTTCAATGGGACTCTTGCCTCCATATCCGCCCTAACTTCATCGATAGGAATTCCCAGTTGTTCGGCCTTGGTTTTGTTAAGTTGCGCAATACGTTCGGTATCAAAATAACCGGTTAAGATATTGTTTACCGTTATTCCATAGGCGCCGACATCCGTTGCCAAGGTTTTGGCCCAGGTCACCAGGGCTGCACGGATACTATTTGATAATGCCAAATACGTCAAAGGTTCCTTGACCGAAATGGATGCTACATTGATGATACGACCATAATGCTGTTTCATCATGTGCTTAAGGGCAAGTTCCGTGGTAAAGACCACACTTTTGAAGAGTAGGTCAAAGGCTTCTTGATAATCGTCCGTACTTTTTTG
>JBCBZE010000131.1:0-8465 GCA_039815505.1 Bacteroidota bacterium
GCGGCAGCGAAAATGGCTCCGTTCCATTTAGACGCCTTAAGTTTTTCATGTCTGCTATTTACATTACCCCTAAGATCTACAACGGTATGGGTGGGATATCTATTTAACCATTGTGCCTTTCTACGGAGACTTCCCGTTGCAATTACGGCACTGGGCTGTGCCAAAAACTCTTCATTATCCTTAAAAGCCAGAATATCCAAATGATTGCCCCTTTCCAAAACTGCGGCCTGCACTATGCCCTTGGGAAGTACCGTGGGCACATCTTTAAGCGAATGTACGGCGATATCAATTTCTCCTTTGAGCATGGCCACATCCAGGGTCTTCGTAAATATTCCGGTAATGCCCAATTGATATAGGGGTTTATCCAATTTTAAGTCGCCCGTGGCCTTAACCGGCACCAAGATGGTTTTAAAACCTAAATTTTCTAACTGCCCTTTAACATGGTTGGCTTGCCATAGTGCTAATTCGCTATCGCGGGTACCAATGCGGATAACCTTGCTCATTTGGAATCTACTTCTAGTTGAAATACCCTTTGTATTAACGCCAAACTAGTATCTGTATCGGTTTCCGTTTCCTTGAGATGGTTTGCAAACTGCTTGGTAATTTTTTGGATAATACGATCAGAAATAATATCCGCTTGCTCTGGATTGAAATTTTGATGCTTTTTGGACTGAAAGTTAAGTTCCTCGTCCTTTATGGTCTTCAATTTTTGCTTTAGCGCTTTTATCACAGGAGCAAATTTTCTGGTTTCCAACCATTGAACAAAATCATCTTTGATTTCCTCGATAATACCTTCTGCTTCGGGAATGAACTTTTTTCTTTTTTCCAAGGTCTTATCTGTTATTTGAGATAAATCATCTAGATGAATAGCCCTTACGTTTTCCAACTCCAAAACATCTTCGGCTACATTTTTTGGAATGGATAAATCCAAAATCAGAAGCGGTTTTTTCGTATAAATCAACTCTTTGGATATCGTAGGGGATTGTGCACCGGTAGCTACGATCAGTACATCCGTATTTCTAATTTCGGTTTGCAGGTCCCCATAATCCTTTACCAAAAGATTGAATTTTCCCGCAATCTTTTCGGCCTTGTCCTTGGTCCTGTTGATTAAGGTAATATGGGAATTTTTGGTATGTTTTATTAAATTTTCGCAGGTATTTCTGCCAATTTTCCCCGTTCCAAAAAGCAGGATATTCTTTTTGGATATATCGGGCACATTCTGAATGACATACTGAACCGAGGCAAAGGCTACCGAGGTGGCGCCCGATGATAATTCCGTCTCGTTTTTAATGCGTTTGCTGGCTCGTAGAACGGCATTACAAAGACGTTCCAGAAAAGGATTGGCCAAATGGTGTTTCTTTGAGCGATTAAAACTTTGTTTTAATTGACTTATGATCTCGAAATCTCCCAGTATCTGACTGTCCAAACCCGTTCCTACCCTAAAGAGATGGTTTATGGCATCCTTGTTTTTGTAGACGTAGGCCACTTCCTGAAACTCTTCCACAGTTCCCGGGGTGTTATCACACAATAATTTGATTAGCTGAAAAGGATGTTGCGCAAAACCATGAAGTTCGGTCCGATTGCAAGTGGAAGTTACTAGAAGCCCATCGATATCTTGAACTTTGGCTTGCATCAAAAGCTGATTCATTGCATCCTCATCCAAACTGAACTTGCCCCTTACTATTGCATCTGCCTTTTTATAGTTAAGACCAATAGTGTAAAAAGAATTATGTTTGGAAATATGGTAAGCTTTCATGTATTCACTTGAATCAGGGCAAAAATAATTTTACAAGTGCTATAAAAATAACGCTAGAAGAACAAATTATGTCGTTTTAGGGCTTTTCATCAAAGATTTAGTTGAATATCCTGTGAATACCTTATTTTTGTGTACTTATAGCTTAGTTTCTTGCAATCTATTTAGAACTGTTCTAAATAGATTTAACAAAATTATGTTCGTAAATGGAAGGAAAAAATGTCGCTGAAAGTTCATTTCAGGAAGTTTTGATAGAAGAAGGATTTTATGTCCTAAAAATTCAAAACGACGGCCTAAGGACCGAAAAGGTGAGTAAGGAAATAGACAGTTCCTTTATTCAATTCCATTTTTGCCTTAAAGGAAATGCCAAGTTTATTTTTAACGATGGCAGATATGCCTTGGATGTTTCGGAAGAGAATTCCCTTTTATTATATAATACACAAATGGACCTTCCCTTGAATTTGGAGTTAGGGCCAAATTCTTGGTTGGTATCCATAGTAATGACCATTCGTAAATTTCATTCCCTTTTTTCAAAGGAAGCGGATTATATTCCTTTTTTAAATGCAGGGAACAAAGAAAAGAAGTACTATTCACAAGAGGGGGTAAGTCCTGCCATTGCCGTTATACTCAGTCAGATTATGAACTATAACCTCCATCCTTCCATTAAGGGATTGTATATCAAGGGCAAAGTGTACGAACTAATTTCACTTTACTTCAACAAAAGCGAAGATGCAGATATTGAACAATGCCCCTTCTTAGTGGATGAAGATAACGTAAATCGTATTCGGCGGGCCAAGGAGATTATGATTTCCCGTATGGCCGAACCCCCAACCTTATCCGAATTATCCGAAGAAATAGGGTTAAGTTTAAAAAAGCTCAAAGAAGGGTTTAAACAGATTTATGGAGATTCCGTGTTTAGTTTTTTATTCGATTATAAAATGGAATACGCTAGAAAAATGTTAGAGACCGGAAAGCATAACGTAAACGAGGTGGGCTTAAAAGTTGGCTATAGTACGGCAAGCCATTTTATCACTGCATTTAAAAAGAAGTACAATACCACTCCAAAAAAATATTTGATGTCCTTGGCCAATAGCTAGTTTCGCCATCCGAAATACAATTATACCCGTATATATGGTTGTACGAACAGCTATCTATACATCCTAAAGCAAGCCCCATGCAACTATATAAAAAAAGCATCTTTGTTTTTTTGGTATTCCTATCCATTTTTGGATGCACCTCTGACGATGGTGGCGAAATAACCGGAGATACCGAGGAACAGGGCGAGATGTCCGGTGATGAAATGGACGACGGACCGGAAGATGGGATGGATGACGAGGTCTTATCGACGCAACTCTTGGTCTTTACCAAAACAGAGGGATTTAGACATGCCTCCATTGACGATGGGATTGCAGCTTTAATGGATTTGGGCAGCGACAATGATTTTAGTGTAACGGAAACAGAGGATTCCGCCGACTTTAACCAAGAGAATCTTGAAAAATACCAGCTTGTTGTTTTTTTAAGTACAACCCAGGATGTACTTAACGATGAACAGCAGACCGTTTTTGAGAATTATATTCGATCAGGGGGTAGTTTTATGGGCATTCATGCCGCTACGGATACAGAATATGACTGGCCTTGGTACGGACAATTGGTAGGGGCCTATTTTAACGGACACCCAAATGTTCAAGAAGCTTCAATGATGGTATTGGACAGAGATCACCCGGCAACGGCACATTTATCCGATACATGGATGCGTAGAGACGAATGGTACAATTTCAGGAATATAAATCCCAATATAAATGTATTGGTAAACTTGGATGAAACTAGTTACAGTGGTGGTGAAAATGGCGAAAACCATCCTATTGCCTGGTACCATGAATTTGATGGTGGACGATCTTTTTATACCGCGGGTGGCCATACAGCTGCATCCTTTGGTGAACCCGATTTCCGTCAGCACCTTCTTGGAGGAATATTATATTGTTTGGGAAGAGTAAATTAGCAACCATTTATACAAGCATGTAAGATTGATTTAAATTATCGATATTTACTAATCGATAATCCGCACAATATACATGGAAACATTCATAAAAATTATTGGGTCAGTTCTATTTTTTACTTTTTTTGCCATCCACGGGCAGGAAAAAACACTTGTTACAGAAGCACAGCAGGAATCCACCGATATGACAGTAGATCAATTGTTGGTGTTTACCAAAACCCTTGGATGGCGTCATAAATCCATAGAAAAAGGAGTAACCACCTTAGAAGAATTAGGTGCCGCCCATAATTTTAAGATTACACAAACAGAGGACTCCCTATACTTTAACGCCGCGAACTTAAAAAAATACAAGCTCGTCGTATTTTTAAGTACAACCCTCGATGTTTTAGGAGCAGACCAACAAACTGCTTTTGAAGATTACATACGATCGGGAGGCAATTTTATGGGAATACATGCCGCTACGGATACGGAATATGACTGGCCTTGGTACGGACGATTGGTAGGGGCTTATTTTGAAAGTCACCCGAATAACCCCAATGTTCGTAAGGCCAAATTAAAGGTGTTGAAGAAAAATCACCCTTCCACCGTTCATTTGGAGGATATCTGGATACGTGACGATGAATGGTATAACTATAAAAGTATCAATCCTGATATAAAGGTGCTTATCACTTTGGATGAAAGCAGTTATGAAGGGGGAACCAATGGTGCAAATCATCCTATAGCCTGGTACCATGAATTTGATGGGGGTCGTATTTTTTATACCGGGGGAGGCCATACCAAGGAATCTTATGACGAACCGGCGTTTAGAAAACACCTACTAGGAGGAATTTTTTATTGTTTGGGAAGGTAATCGGAAATAGTAGCGACCAACCCATCCGAAATTACATAAGCTAATATGGATAGAAGAAAATTTTATAGTACACTGGGCATGGCCGCAGTAGCCGCATCGGTACCCGCAGCCTGCACAAATAAGGATAAGGATAACGCCCGTGGGCATATGGATAAAAGCCCCGTTGGAACAGATGATTTTGAAGTAACGGAAGAGCTATCCCAACAGATGTATAGGAAAGCTTTGGAAATTACCAAGGCTAAGGTACGTGGGGGAGATTCTGAACCTTTCTTCAAAAAACCCTTTGTCGATGCCGCTTTTTCGGATAACATTTTTCTGTGGGACACATGTTTTATTGTATGCTTTGCAAAATATCATTTGGAGGAATTGCCAGTTTATCAAGCGTTGGATAATTTTTATGATCGCATAGAGGAAGATGGGTATATCTGCCGTGAATATCGAAAAGATGGTCGCCCTTTATGGTCTAAAGAACATCCGGTTTCCATAAATCCTCCGCTCTTGGCCTTCGCCGAAACCGAGCTTTATCAGGTGAACAAGAATATAGACCGACTTAAAAAAGTCTATCCCGTACTCAAAAAAAACTTTGAGTTTCATATAAATAAGTATCAGGGAGACGATAAGTTATTCTGGGGAGATACCTTGGGTATGGGTATGGATAATATTCCCAGATACCCAAGAGGATGGAAAACAGATAAGGGCAGCGGTATGACACATCATGAATTGGGAGACAAACTTGGAAAAATGTCGGGTTCCACCGGCGAACAACGGCTAAATATGTTCATTGCCGAGTATGTAAACACCTTACAAGGCGTTTGGAACGATGAAGGCAGGCTGGTTGATTTTACAGCTCAAATGGCCATGTATGCCCTGCAACTTAAATTTTTTGCGGAAGAACTTGGGGAAGTTAAGGACATATCTAGTTATGAAACTTTCCATGAAGAAGTAAAAAAAGCGCTAAACGAAAAATGTTGGAACGAAGAAGATGGTTTTTATTATGATCTGGGATATGACCGACAAATTCAGCGAAGACATATAGGCATGTATTGGACGCTTTTGGGTAAATTGGTCCCAGAGGATAAAATAGACAGATTTCTGTCCCATTTGACCGATTCCAATGAGTTTTATAGAAAAATTCCTTTACCTGCGCTATCGGCCAACGATCCGGATTATAAAGGATGGGGCGATTATTGGCTTGGTGGTGTTTGGGCACCTACTTCATACATGGTGCTAAAAGGGCTTTCGGTCAACGGAAAAGATAACTTGGCCAAGGATTTGGCGGAAAAAACCTATGCTGCCGTTGCAGAGGTTTTCGAAGCTACCCATACTTTTTGGGAAAATTATGCTCCAGACCTGATATCCTATGGAATGCCGGCCAAAAAGGATTTTTGTGGTTGGACGGGCTTGATTCCAATAGCATTATATCATGAATATATAAAGCCTTAAATGATTTTATTGCGGGCGAGCCACCATAATCCCCGTATTTTTTTTGACTTGTTTTAAATAATCGGATAACGGAAGTTCCGAAATGGTTACTTTCCCTGAAGAGGAGGCGTGCAATAGATGTATGCGCCCATCTTTTTCCTCTATGGCAATCCCGGTATGGGTAACATCCAAGCCTTTAATGGAAGTGGTCAAGGCAATAATATCTCCAGATTTAATAAGGTGTTCATTAGTTTCCACTAGGTCTTGGGACAACATACAGATGGGCGTGGAATTCAAAGTGTTTTCGGATACCAGAATCTTTTCAAAGTTTTTATCGCTCTTTAAAAAGGGATATAGTTCACGATGGGTGCTCATGAAATTGATTTCCTTGGTAATTTCTTCGCCCCCGATTTCAGATGTTATATCCTTTACAAGGCCTTTCTGTTCATTATTGTAAATCCATTCGGAAAAATAGTGCAGTCGCGAAGCATAGCCATCCAATTTTCCATTTTTATATCGAAGTTTCTCCAATAACCCGGTAAAGGAATTGAAATCGGTCTGCCCATTCCGAAGCATATATCCAAAGACCAATACATTTTCCACATAAGTAGTACAATCCAGACCGCGAAAGTTAACAACCAATGATTCCCGTTCCCCAACCTCTAAAGTTTTGGGCACATAAGGTGTACCTAAAAAAGTTTTTCCTATGGATACAAGAGTATCGCCGAAACTGGAATTAGTAAGTCCTTCCAGGGCAGAAACCTTTTCATTGAATATTATTTTATCGGTAGCGGAGCATATAATTTCTTGGGAAAAAGATACTTGGGCTATACTGAAAAACGATATTAAAAGAGTCTTTACCTTCATAGTATAGGTTTATGCAAAGGTACTAATACCCGTGAAAGCCAAAACCATTATATTGGTTAGGTTTGTAAACGACCGCTCTTTTTCTGTCCTTTAATGTAAATTCCTCGGTGACCATATCAATGACCTCTTGATCGGTATCTGCATCTTCTATCCGCATACCATTGTTTTTATAAAAGGGTTTGGATTGCAATTCCGGTGTCTCTTTAAACACGACCAAGTGCATTTTAAAATTTTTGTCATAATCCTGCTTATCCCTATGTTTAAAATAATATCCGGTGTATTTTTCACTTCTATATTGCAAGGATTTTTGGTTTAAAAAAACTAAGGTATCTTTTGCTTCCACAAATTTTTTGACATCAAAGATGGCCGCCTCGGCCAAGGATTGTTGTGTTTTGTATTTGGAGGGGAAATAGTCCAGTTTACCCGCTTCCCTTAATTTGTTGAACAAGATGTTTCTACCATTGATATCCGAAGCTAATTCAGATATTATACTGTAAGGTATAAAATTATCTATTTTGGCTTGCAAAGCGATATACGTGCTTTGTATTTTTGGATCTTTCACCAATTGTAGTCGATTGAAAAATCCCCTTATTTCTTTTTCTTGAATGAAAGGGTGCAGCAGAATTACATAATCCTCCAATACTCCGTTGGTCAGGTTTTTGTTGAAATTGCGTCGCCCGTTGACATGGGTATATTTACCCAGTTGACGCTTTAATTGAATTTTAGCATCATTCAAGATCTGTTTTCTGTATTTTTTATAGCTTTTTGGTTTTATAAGGCCATTGGCTTTTAGTTTGGCCAGCATTGAAAAGATAGGTGATTTATATTCTTCAATAGCACTGTATTCCAATATTTCGGGATATAATTTTTTTGCCAAAGGCAAACTATCTTGATAGGGTCGGAAAATATTATAAATCTCGAACTTGTTGGAAACCAACGGTAGGTCCTTGGACATTAATTCCAACAATAAGGAGGTGGACGCTTCATCCGCTTTTTTGGAAACGGCTTGTAAGATTTTGGTTTGAGCACTTGAATTATTGTATGACTCTAGATAAAAATCCTTAAAAAAAGAATTCACATTCGGGTCTTTTAATTGCCCCAATTTTTGAATGAGATAGGACTGAATGTACTTTTTATCGTCTTTAAAATTGAACTTGGAGATATAGTGTTTTAAGGAATCGATATGTTTTTCGTTAAACACCAAAAATCGATGTCCTCCCAATATTATACTATCATTTGCTCGCAATGCAGTAAAGAAATCGGGCGTTTTATCTTCTAAAATACTCCTGCCTATGACAGTGTCCTTGGGTTTAAAGTTCTCAAAAAATGCTGTTATAAACTTGCTGGGTTTACCAATAGTATCTACCAAAGCCTTTACCTCGTACAACAATCCGTCTTTTACAATATTTTTGATCATGATTCCCCTTGTGCTAGCCGTATCTGTGAGCGTTAACTGCAGTTCATGGTATTTTTTATCGACTGTTTGGCTTTTTTCATTGATAATGTTAAATTTTTTATGGGCGTAGATTTTCTTGCGCAAGGCCCAAACGGAATCTATGCTCGAAAACATGAGATAA
>JBCBZE010000199.1:0-6495 GCA_039815505.1 Bacteroidota bacterium
GTTGGGTGCCCTTGTTGTATCGAACTGGCTTTGTTGACTTAGCATTACAAAAGGTTTTTTGTTATGCCTTCCTTCCCAAGCATCTTTTTCACTTGCTGCAATTTCCTTAAAAGTACCGCCTATATGCACGGTAGAGGCGTCAAGACAATTGGGGTCGTTCCAGGGAATAGGTGCGTCCAGGGCGTAGTCTATTTTAAAGACCCCAGGTCCATAACGGTATTTTTTCAACCGTTTTCCAAAGGATTTGGGTAATTGGTCTTTGGCAATTTCGGCCAACTGTATAGGATCGGTATCAAAAATGTACTTTTTTGCTTCGGGCAATTGATTATAATCCTCAATTTTGGTAGAAAACATAAATTCTCCACCCAAGCTGGTATAGTAGGCGGACAAGGCCTTTGATATACTTTGAGAGCCACCTTTAGGTATAGCCCAATTTTCTACATGTGCTGTTGTTAAAAACATTAAACCTATTGCAGTAGTAAAGAATTTATTGAACGGCAAAACACTATGTGCGGCGCAGCCAGCAAAAAGCGCTTTGGTCCGTTCATCTTTAAAGGCGTGTTTTGCATACAAAGAAGCAGGTTGAAAAGCTTTTAGGCCAAATTGCATTAATAACCAAGGATCTTTTGGAATCCCCAAGGGTTTTAGACTGTCCGCCAATAAGTTGTCCGCTTTTTTTACAAATGGCAATACCAACTTCTTATACCTTTGTTGATCAACCCCTAAATTACAAGCCGTTTCTTCCAAGGATTTGGATAGCATTACCGCCTCTTTGTCATCCAACGGATGTGCAACGGATGCTTTGGGAATAATCCATTCCAGACCAAATTTATCCAGGGGCAATGTTTTTAGATAAGGCGATAGATACCCCATGGGGTGTACTGCCGAACAAACATCATGATGAAATCCCGGAAGCGTTAGCTCATCCGTCCTTGTACCTCCCCCCGGGGTGTCGGCACCTTCAATGATCAATACGCCTAGACCTTTTTCTGACAGTGCTATGCCAGCGCTAAGACCGTTGGGTCCTGAACCGATAATTACCACGTCATATTTCTTGTTCATTGATCACGCTTTACAGGTTTCATCTTTATATATGCTTTTAACTCTTTAGGTTCTTATTTAGTATATTAGATATAGACAGAAACGGTAAGAACTATCATTACCATGGCACAAAGCCATAAAACTAGGGGGGTTACAAACTTCAACCATTTCTCATAGCCTATGTTTGCTATGGCCAAAGAAGCTAAAATAATACCTGTTGGACTAACGAATCTAAAAAGCCCCATACCATATTGGTAGGCGCTTACCATAATTTCCCTACCCACTCCCACGCTGTCTGCCAAAGGTGACATGATAGGCATTGTTAATACGGCCATGCCCGAAGAAGAGGGAATAAAGAAGGAAAGCCCACTATAGATAAAGAGTACGGTATTGATGAAAAACCCTTTATGCATGCCCTCGGTAATGGAGCTGGCATAGTATAATAAAGTGTCGCTTATTAAGCCATCTTCCATTAAAAGGGTCACTCCTCTGGCAATTCCAATAATAAAGGCTACCCCTAATAAATCAGTGGCTCCTGAAATAAACTGGTTTACAAAGTCTCTTTCATTCATTCTATGAACAATACCTATCAGAATAGCTCCTGCTAAAAAAACAGAAGTCATTTCCAAGAACCACCAGCCCAAATTTGATACCCCGTAGACCATTACGATAAAACATGCACTAAAAAGCAACAAAACCAAACGTAACCTAGCTGTTAACTTTGGTGCATTGGCCGTGACCTTCCCGGCAAATAATTGTTCAATACTTTCCTTTTGTTCAAAAATCAGGGAGCGCGAAGGGTCCTTTTTTACCCTTTGGGCATATCTAGTAATATAAATAATACAAATACATAGGCCCAGTATCAAAACAAGTAACCTGTTATTGAGACCTATTGTCCAATTAATGCCAGCCGCATCGGAAGCAATAATAGTGCTAAAGGGATTAGCGGTAGATGCCAAGGTACCTATTGTAGACCCTATATATACCGAAGCTATGGCTACAATTGCATCGTATTTGGCGGCCAGGAAAATGGGAATCAAAATTGGATAGAAAGCAATGGTTTCCTCTTCTAGACCAAAGGTGGTGCCGCCCAGGGCAATCAGGGTGGTCACCATTACAATAAGAAAAAATTCCTTTCCCTTAAGTTGTATTGCCAGCCATGCAATGCCCGCCTCAAAAGCACCCGTGGCGTTTACAATGGCAATAAGCCCACCGATAATCAACACCAAAAGGATAATATCCGAAGCTTGTATGATTCCTTTTAAGGGCGCTTGTATAAAGGCAACAATACCTTGGGGCCTTGTGTCCAGTTTTTTAAAAGAACCTGGAATACTAATAGGTTTACCAATAGCTCCTTCGGTAAACTTTGCTAAAGGAATCCTTATGTGAAGTATATCCAAAGTTTCTTGGGAAGCCTCTAACACATCACTATTTGTCCGAGTTGTTCTAATGAAATGCTGATTCTCTGCGTCATAGGACAAACGATCGTATTGCCCAGCTGGAATCAACCATGTTAGGATGGCGACAAAACCTGCAATGATAAATAGTATGGTATGTGCTGTGGGAAAGTTTATTTTTTTTAATCGCATCATCTCTGATCGGTTTTACGCAAAGGTTCGGTAAGATATTATTATTTTTAGTTTTGTGGGGACAATAGCTAAATAATATGGAGGTAAACATAAATCAAAGCTGGAAAAACCAGTTAAAACACGAATTTGAACAACCCTATTTTTCTACATTGGTCAATTTTATTAAACAGGAGTACACCAGCGCGTTATGTTACCCCAAAGGGAAGGATATTTTTGCTGCCTTTGACCGTAGCCCATTTGATGATACCAAGGTTATCATTATAGGGCAAGACCCCTATCATGGTCCCAATCAGGCAAATGGGTTATGTTTTTCAGTTAAGGACGGGATTCCACATCCGCCTTCACTTATCAATATTTTTAAGGAAATTGAGACCGATCTGGGAAAACCTTATCCTAAAAGTGGTAATCTGGAACGCTGGGCCGATCAAGGGGTTTTATTATTGAATGCGACTTTGACCGTTAGGGCGCACCAAGCCGGAAGTCATCAAAAAAAAGGTTGGGAAACTTTCACGGATGCCGTTATTAAAAAATTATCGTTGGAAAAAGAAGGCTTGGTTTTTCTGCTTTGGGGTGGATTTGCCAAAAAGAAGGCAGCACTTATCAATGCCGATAAGCACCATATCCTCACTTCTGGGCATCCATCCCCTTTAAGCGCCAACAGAGGTTTATGGTTTGGGAACAAACATTTTAGTAATGCTAATGTATTATTGCGGCAAATGGGTAAAAAAACTATTGACTGGTAGGTGTTTCCATTAGACTACCTAATATAACATCACTGGTTTTAGTTGTTACGGCTATGATAATAAAGTTAGGAGAGTATTATTTTATGGATGGGCTCCACATGGTTAATTAAATCTAAATTCAACAATGTAGCCTGTACTTTTTTAAGTGTTTCGGTATGTATTTGGGATTGGCTCCATTGGGTCATGGACAACCATTCGCGAATATCCGTCAATTGTTGCCCATAGCTATTGGCCAACGTCCTATCTATGCTTGGAATGGATTTAAATTCAGAGGTATAGGTATTGATAATCTCTAAAATATGTTTTAAGAGACTTTTATTTTGCATGATGAAGTTATCCGTGGCGGCAATAACGAAACATGGCCAAGGGGTAGGGCAATCTATCAATCTTCTAAAGGTACCATTATCCACAAGTGGTTTGGTAGTGAAATGTTCCCACATAAAATAATCGGCTTGTCCTGTAGTAAGGGCTTCAACGGCGCCCCCTAAATTATTGATTACCTGGAACTGTAATAATTTTGTATCCCAACCTAACCGTTCGGCGTGTACATAGGCCATAAGATGGCTTCCACTGCCAAAACGGCTGATTGCCGCTTTGGTTCCTTCTAGATCTGAGATTGTATTATATTCGCTTTTCATCGCAACATGCACCCCCCAATGCAAGGGGGAAGCGATATACTCCTGTATTATTTTAGATGGATTTCCTTCAGTAATACTTTTAACAAGCCCTTCCGTCAAAATAATAGCCAAATCCGTTTCCCCATTTTGAAGCATTTTACACATTTTTCCGGTACCTTCCGGAATATCGGTCCACTGTAAATCAATGCCCCTTTCCCGAAAAGCTTCTTCGGCTATGGCCATACGCCATGGGAGATTAAAATGCTCGGGCACCCCAATGATTTTTACGGTCTTCAAGTGCTAACAAGTTTTTGTAAGGTATACTGAATTAGACTGTCGATATCTTCTTTTGGATTTATCGAAAACTCTCCAGTACTTCTGTTGGCTAAGACACAGTTCATGGATACCGCTCTATGTCCCATTAACTTGGCTAAACCATATATACCGGAGGTCTCCATTTCCAAGTTGGTTATCTGTAGGCCTTGGTAGTCAAAATTAGCGAGTTTAGAATTTAAACCCGAATCTTGTGTTTTAAGACGAAGCATTCTGCCTTGGGGGCCATAAAAACCCACATTGGTGACAGTAAATCCCTTGATTACCTTATCGGAAAGCAGTTGTTCGCCCAATGCGGCATCAAAAGAGACTACATAGGGTCTAGATTTATGGGAATACCACTGCGCATGGGCTACGAACGCATCTTGAATTTTGGAATTCTGGACGTGCCCACTTTCATAAAAGTGCAGTAAACTATCGAATCCCATTGCATATTCGCTCATTACAAATGAGCCTGTGGGAATATGGGGTTGAATGGACCCCGATGTTCCTATTCGTACAATATCCAAAGTGGTTTTGATAGTTTTAGGCTTCCTTGTAGTGAAATCGATATTCACCAAGGCATCTAACTCATTAAGCACAATATCTATATTGTCAGTCCCTATGCCCGTCGAAATTACGGTAATTCGCTTCCCATGTAAGCTTCCGGTATGCGTAATGAACTCTCGTTTTCCTTTTTTTATTTCAACAGTATCAAAATGGTCGGAAACGCTCGCCACGCGATCCGGGTCACCTACCGTTATTATAGTATCGGCAAGGTCTTGCGGCAACAAATTTAAGTGATAAATACTGTTATCGGTATTTAAGATAAGCTCTGATGGACGCAGTTGCATACTATAATTTTAGTATTCGGTCCGTAGTGGTATTATAGAGAAAATTATATTTTAAAGCCCCGCCTAAATAAACTTCATTATCCCGAATAACCGAGTAGTAATTGGTTTTTCCTTCCAATATCTGTTTGCCTTTTCTTGTGAGCTTTACAGGGTTAAAAGAGTTGAACAATGGTTTTAGTCTGGAAAGGGCACGCTGATACTGGCTATCGCCATATCCATAGATCCCTTGATTCTCTAGAATGGTCTTGAGCAATTCGTTCTTGGAAGCCGGTTTTTTTTCTAGGGAAAGCTGTAATACCTTATTTTCCATCTGGTTTAATCCATTCTTGATATATGGGAACCGCTTTAGATGGGCGGCAATGGCATCCCCCAAATAATCAAAGCTATAATTATCAAAATCAGTAAGGTTTTCTAAACGAATAGGACTATCACTACAATAAAGTTGCCAGACATAATCGGCATATTCTATATCATCTTGGGTCAGTATGGTACGGTTTTGATATAATTTAAGTAAATGCTCGTTACTTAATTCGTTTAAACTGTACAACTTATCGGTTTCATCTTCCTTACCACTGCAAACCAGGGAAATTTCAGCGTGCCTTCTATGTGCCTTGAGCCAGCTGATTACAGCAAGCATGTTTATCTGACAGAACAGATCATACTCAAACCAAAGCACAATACTATCCTGTTGTTTATGGTTACATAAAGAACGATATTCCTTTAAGGTAAGTTCTATAAAACTGGATTTAGAGACCTTGTAATTTTTATGGAGGAACTCAAATCGGGTCTTCCAAAAGGATTCGCTTCCTACATTGGTGAGGGTTTTTCCTTCGCATAACATATCTCTCCAAGTAATGACATCTCCCTTTAAATCAAGGGTATTCAGCCTCTCGGTAAAACTATCACCATTGGTAATGTGTAAAAGGGAACTCATATTGGCGGTTTGTTGATTAGATTTTAACGATTAAAAGTAACATTTAATCTATAAGAACAAAAAAAATTAACAGAAAACTAGCCGCCTACCCGCTTTACCTTAAAGCCTTTTGCTCTTAATATATCCATTATTTGATCCCTGTAATCGCCCTGTATGATTATCTTATCATTCTTGAAACTGCCACCCACGCTTAGTTTAGTCTTTAATTCCTTGGCAAGCTTCTTGAAATCAGAGTCAGCACCGGTATAACCTTCCAAAATGGTAATTGGTTTTCCCTTACGCTTTTCATATTTACAGATGATAGGCTCTTCCTGTAACCAAATGGTATTTTCCGCTTTCTTAGCCTCCGCTTTCTGTGGGATATGGTCCGGGAACAAATTTTTTAATTGGTCTTGCAGGTCCATA
>JBCBZE010000026.1:0-18687 GCA_039815505.1 Bacteroidota bacterium
TATCCTTGTAGATGTTATCACCAAAGTACTTTGCGATTTTTAGAAAGGGGTCGGGCTGTTGATAGCCTGGTACGGGCGATAGCATTTCTTGGTTCTCGTCCAAAAAGATAACCGTAGGATAGCTTAGTCTTCCCTGCATCAAGGCAGCGGCAAATTCATGATACCCTCTTTTTCCCGAAGCAATGAAATTATATGTTTTACCCTTATATTCTATAGGTTCCTTTCCTTCACCGTCCATTTTTACCATATAGAAATTATCGGACATATAGGTAGCTACTTCCGAATTCTGAAAGGTGTCTTTATCCATCTTTTTACACCAGCCGCACCAATCGGTATAAACATCTATAAAGATTTTTTTTGGAGTTTTATCGGTTTCGGACTTGGCAACGGCCTCCTCCCATGAAAGCCATTCCACTTTCTGGGCATTAAGGCTGAAAGCTACAAAAGTCAGGAAAACAAAGAATAAAGATTTAATAGACATTTTTAGTTTTTTAAAAGGTATTAGTCCAATAACTATACCAAAACTAACGTAAATTTAGTTGCTTTATTTTATGATAACTTCTTCCTTTTTAGGGACAAAAAGGTCTTTTACATCCACTTGATTCTTTATAAGATCATCAAATGTCTCCCTTTCCCGGATCAATATCGCTTTACCTTGGTGCCATAAGACTTCGGCAGGTCTAAAGCGAGAGTTGTAATTGCTAGACATCGTAAAGCAATAGGCACCTGCATTTTTAAAACATAATATATCGCCTTCAGAAATTTCATTGATTCTGCGGTTGCTCGCAAAAGTATCCGTTTCACAAATATAACCGACAACGGAGTAGTATCGCTCCCTTCCCGAAGGATTGGAAATATTTACAATTTCATGGGATGCACCGTATAACATGGGTCTAATCAAGTGGTTGAACCCGGAATCGATACTTGCAAAAACAGTGGATGTCGTCTGTTTTACAACATTGACCTTGGCCAAAAAGAATCCGGCTTCGCTTACCAAAAACTTTCCTGGTTCAAAAGCAAGGGTCAATTCCTTTCCATATACCTTACAAAATGCATTGAACCGTGCTGTTAGTTTTTTGCCAAGTTCATCGATGTTGGTTTCAATATCCCCAGCCTTATAAGGTACTTTAAAACCACTTCCAAAATCTATAAAATCCAGATTTTTAAAATTCTTGGCGGTCTCAAAAAGAATTTCGGAAGCATAAAGAAATACGTCAATGTCCAAAATATCGCTTCCCGTATGCATGTGAATACCGTTAATATTCATTTTGGTAAGATCCACAATACGCAGTAAATGGGGAATCTGATGGATACTGATGCCGAATTTGGAGTCGATATGGCCTACGGAGATATTAGAGTTTCCACCAGCCATCACATGGGGATTTATTCGGATACAGACCGGGATATCCGGATGTTTGCTTCCAAACTGTTCCAAGACCGAAAGATTATCGATATTGATACGTACACCCAGTGCGGCGGCTTCCTCTATCTCCTCCAAGGAAACCCCGTTAGGGGTAAATATTATGGATTCTGGTTTAAAACCCGCCAATAACCCCAATTTCACTTCCTGAATCGAAACGGTATCCAGACCACTGCCCAAACTGTTCATTAGGCGCAGTATGGTAATATTGGACAATGCCTTGGCGGCATAGTTCAATTGTAATTTCTTAACTCCCTTAAAGGCATTGGTAAGACGTTTGAACTGTGCGGTTATTTTTTCCGAATCATATACGTAGATAGGGTCACCGTATGTTTTTGCGATTTTTACTAAATCGGATTGCTTCATTTCTCAAAGTTTACCACAAATCTAGGATACTTAAGGTTGGGTAGCAAAAATTAATAACCATTGACTAAAAATACAACAAAAAGTTATATTTGTAACAATAAACAATAAGGCCAACGTTTGCCCCAATCGATTCCGTATTGTATTTTTAAATAAAAAAGTATGAAACTTCCTTTATTTCCTTTACAATCTGTTTTTTTTCCCGGAGAACGCATTCCCCTGCATGTTTTTGAGGAACGTTATAAGCAATTGGTCAACGATTGCAAGGAAGAAGCCATAAATTTTGGAATACCGGTATATATAGAAAATACCTTGGCCTATGGGACGGAAATGAAGTTAGAGGAGATAATGAATACCTATGATAACGGTGAAATGGATATTATTTGCACGGCAAAAAGGGTATTTAAGGTGTTGACGTTCGATAATCAAATGGGGGATAGATTGTATGCCGGAGGAATTGTGGAGTTTCTGGATATCTTGGATGATGGCCAACTATCCCAAAAGGAAACCGTTTTGAAATACATCGGAGAATTATACGGATTAATGGCCGTTCCTTTGCCCGATATAGCACCTGAAAAATTCAATAGTTATACCTTGATACATAAAATTGGATTGTCCATTGGGCAGGAACATGACCTATTGCGTATGGTACGTGAAAGTGAACGTTTATCCTATATTCGCACCCATTTAAAAACGACCATAGCAGTCTTGAAAGAAGTAAACAGAACAAAAAAAATCATTGATATGAACGGTCACTTCCGAAATTTTGATCCGTTGGACTTTAAAGATTTTAAGATTTGATGGGTCCCATCCTTTTTTGATTAGGGTAAATCCATTGGGTTTCCTATTTTTGCTATCAATTAAAAACTCACCTTCTACATGAATCTTCACGAATACCAAGGAAAGGAAATTTTAGCAAGTTTTGGAGTACGTATACAAAGAGGTATAGTTGCCCACAACGCAAAAGAAGCAGTTGACGCTGCTAAACAGCTTACGCAGGAAACCGGTACGGGATGGCACGTAATCAAAGCGCAAGTACATGCCGGAGGCCGTGGTAAAGGGGGTGGGGTAAAGCTTGCCAAGAATTTGATGGAGGTAGAGGAAATCGCTAGTAATATTATTGGAATGAATTTGATTACCCCGCAGACCTCTGCCGAAGGTAAGAAGGTACATCAGGTTTTAGTGGCGGAAGACGTGTATTATCCCGGTGACAGTGAGACCAGCGAGTTTTACATGTCGGTTTTACTGAATCGGGGAACGGGCAAAAACATGATTATGTATTCAACCGAGGGCGGAATGGACATAGAAGCGGTGGCGGAGCAAACCCCTCACTTAATATTCACTGAAGAAATAGATCCGGCAACGGGTTTATTGCCTTTTCAAGCTAGAAGAATAGCATTTAACCTTGGATTATCCGGTGTGGCCTTTAAAGAAATGACCAAGTTTGTTTCCGCTTTGTATAGCGCCTACGAACAAAGTGATTCCAGTTTGTTCGAAATAAACCCCGTCCTTAAAACCTCAGATGATAAAATTATGGCGGTAGATGCGAAGGTATCCATTGATGATAATGCATTGTTCAGAAGAAAACAATATGCCGAGATGCGCGATTTGCGGGAAGAGAATCCCATAGAGGTCGAAGCCAGGGCCGTAGGCTTAAATTATGTGGATTTGGATGGTAATGTAGGTTGTATGGTGAATGGAGCCGGTTTGGCGATGGCCACTATGGACCTTATCAAGATGGCTGGCGGTGAGCCGGCGAACTTTTTGGATGTAGGGGGCACGGCAGATGCCAAAAGAGTAGAGGAGGCCTTTAGGATAATTCTAAAAGACCCAGCGGTGAAAGCGATCTTAATAAATATTTTTGGAGGTATCGTACGTTGCGACCGTGTAGCTCAAGGTGTGGTAGACGCTTATAAAAATATGGGCGATGCCATTAAAGTCCCTATTATTGTTAGACTACAGGGTACGAATGCGGAACTGGCGAAAGAGATTATAGACAATTCTGGATTGGCCGTTCATTCTGCGGTGCAATTTCAAGAAGCTGCCGATAAGGTAAAGGCAGTTCTTAATTAACCCATTATTAAAAACATATAGGAATAAACTGGGCAATGTTTTTTTAACATTGCCCTTTTTCTTTTTGTCATATATGTGGGCATAAAGCCCCATATCTTTCATCAATTTCGAGAAAACGGTTGCAAATCATCTATTGTTTTCACCTAATTTAATGGGAAAACCACAAATGAAAGTCCTCTTGTTCAATGATGCCAAACTATTAGTTTATCATTATACAAATTAAATAACGGTTAAGCCTTCACAAGGGATTATTTTTTGATTCCATTTGTTATTAATTTTAGGGTGTAAAAAAAATTGTTTAATAATATGTTAAAGCTCTCATGCTTTGTAACATTCTTAATAATAGGGCGTCTTTAATAATAAATCATCAATCATCAATCATCAATCATCAATCATCAATCATTAATTAATTTAAAACGAACAAGTCATGAAAAAAATCAGTTTAATTCTAGTAGCAGTAGTATTGTTTTCCAGTACCGATCTTTTCGCCAATGATGCCAAAAAAGGGAAATCTGGAAAAAGTGAAACCTTATCTACGCAGATAGGAACGCTTCTAAAGGACAATACCTTTAATGTCGATTTTGTAAATCTTACCGCAGAGGTTACATTTACGTTAAACGATAAGCAGGAAATTGTGGTCCTTTCGGTGGAAACGGACAATGGGATTTTGGAAGAATTCGTAAAAAGTAGACTAAATTATGAAAAGGTCGATACAAGTGAGTATCGCAAGGGAAAAACATATATTGTGCCCATTCGGATTACTGCTTAATACCATTAAGGTTTAAGAAAGTCCTGAGCTTTGTTCAGGGCTTTTTTTTGTTTTTATATTTTACATAACTTACCTCTGAAGGTTTTTGCTTTTTCTTTGCTGAACTACGGCCGGTCCTGTGGGCTTTTTTATCGCCTCCTTCCGCTTTTTTGTTTTTGTAAAGTACTTCTTTGGGGTTCTTGGGGTCTTCCTTGGTGCCACGTAAATGTATAACCAGACCGTTGAGGAAATTGCGTAATATTTGATCTCCACATTCCACATAATTGGGGTGGTCTTCCCTCCTAAAAAAAGCACTTATTTCACTTTTTGATATTTTAAAATCTACCAGTTTAAGGATTTCTATAATTTCATCGTCCCTTAACATTAGGGCTACCCTTAACTTTTTAAAAATATCATTATTGGTCATGATAATTGATTTTTGGCAAATTAACGCAAATAATCGGCGAGACCCCCATTTATGATATAATTTATAGTGTTTTATACGAAATCCTATTTTAAATGGTTATCTTAAAAGAAACCTCCATTACCCTTTAGGTATGAGCAGTCATAAAGAAAAGCTTAGTATTTTATCGGAAATGATCGCCTTTGCAAAGGCGGACAACACGGTTAAGGAGGTAGAGTATAACTTTTTGCTTGGCGTGGCATCACAACTGGGAATAGACAAGGAAGTCTTTGATTCGCTCTTCCATAAAAAAGTGGAAAAAATAATCCCCAAGTCCCAGGCTGAACGCATATTGCAGTTTCACAGGCTTGTATTACTCATGAATGTGGACCAGGAAGCGCATGAGTTGGAAGTGGGAAGATTGCATAATATCGGTCTTGGAATGGGCCTTCCCCCATCGGCCATTGAGCAGGTGCTAACAGTTATGCACAAGTATCCCAATAAGGTAGTTCCGCCAAATGTGCTCATCAATATTTTCAAGGCACATTACAATTAAGAGTACATACTTCTTCTTAAAAATGCCATATTGTCATTATTATTTGTTAGTTAAATGACAAAAAGACATTAAAAATGTTTTGGTACACCCTTTGACTATAGCTAGGTGTTGTTAAATCATTTAAAAAAATAATCATGAGTATAGTAAGAAGACATAATGTGATGTTCCCAAGCCTAATGAACGAAATCTTTAAACCGGATTGGTTTGGAGGGACTGAAAACTTAGGTAACCATTTACCTGCGATCAATATTAAAGAAAACGAAAAGGACTTTGAATTAGAGCTGGTGGTTCCTGGAAGAAAAAAAGAAGATTTTAATATCGCTGTTGATACCAATGTATTAACCGTTTCAGCAGAAGTAAAATCGGATACCGAAACTACGGAAGGAAATTATACTAGAAGGGAATTTAGAAGTACTTCCTTTAAAAGGTCGTTTACACTACCCGAAAGTATCAATGAGGATAAAATCAATGCTTCTTATGAAGAAGGAATTTTAAGATTCGTACTTCCCAAAAAGGATGAGGCTTTGCCAAAACCTAAAAGATTGATAGATATAGCATAAAAGGATTCATGATATTATGTAGTCCGTTGTTACGGATTTTTCATAATAGTTGGTTTAGTTGGTTAGTTGGGAAAGTGTCTTGTGGGAACAGGGCACTTTTCTTTTTAGTCCTGTTCTTGTAACACTTTAATTTCGTCCCTTAACTTGGCCGCCTGCATAAAGTCCAATTCCTTGGCCGCTTTTTCCATGGCCTTTCTTTTGTCCCTGATGAGTTTTTCCCGTTGTTCCTTGGTGAGATATTCCAAATCTGGCTCTGCCGCCCTCATGGTCTCTTTTTCGAAATGATATGTAGAAACGGAATTTTTGGTCAGAGCGCTATCAAGGCTTTTGTTCAGGGCTTTTGGAACAATGTTGTTCTTTAGGTTATAGGCCATTTGTTTTTCTCTACGATAATTGGTCTCATCTATGGTTTTTTGCATACTCGCAGTGATTTTATCTGCATACATTATGGCCTTTCCGTTGATATGTCTTGCGGCCCTGCCCACTGTTTGGGTCAATGAACGGTTATTTCTTAAAAACCCTTCCTTATCGGCATCTAAAATGGTCACCAAGGATACTTCAGGTAAGTCCAACCCCTCACGAAGTAGGTTTACCCCGATCAATACATCAAAAATACCTTTTCTAAGATCTTGCATAATCTCTACGCGTTCCAAGGTATCCACATCACTGTGTATGTAACGACACCGTACAGCTATCCTGGTAAGATATTTGGCCAACTCTTCGGCCATTCTTTTGGTAAGGGTGGTCACCAGTACACGCTCGTCCTTTTCAACTCTTAATTGTATCTCCTCGACCAAATCGTCTATTTGATTCAAACTGGGCCTTACTTCTATTTCTGGATCTAAAAGCCCGGTCGGTCTTATTACCTGTTCCACGTACACCCCTTGACTTAGTTGAAGTTCATAATCTGCGGGAGTGGCACTTACAAAGATGGCCTGGTTCTGTAAGGCTTCAAACTCTTCAAATTTTAAAGGCCTATTGTCCATGGCGGCGGGTAACCGAAAACCGTATTCCACCAGATTTTCTTTTCTGGACCGGTCGCCGCCGTACATGGCATGCACTTGCGGAATGGTTACATGGCTTTCATCGATGACCATCAAATAATCATCTGGGAAATAATCCAATAAACAGAAGGGCCGGGTTCCCGCTTCCCTTCCATCCAGATATCTAGAGTAATTTTCTATACCCGAACAATACCCAAGCTCGCGCATCATTTCCAGATCAAAATTAGTGCGTTCCTCTAAACGTTTAGCCTCTAGTGGTTTACCAATTTCCTTAAAATAAGCAACTTGGTTTACCAGATCTTCTTGAATTAAATGAATGGCATTCTGAAGTATGTCGGGAGAGGTAACGAACATATTGGCAGGATATATGTTTAAGTTGTCATAGATCTCCAGTACTTTATTCTTAAAAGGGTCAAATGCCTCTATCTCTTCTATTTCATCCCCGAAAAAATGGATTCTAAAAGCATGGTCCGCATAACTGGGGAATATATCCACCACATCGCCTTTTACCCGGAAATTACCATTTCTAAAATCGGCCGTGGTTCTTGAGTAAAGACTTTGAACCAGTTGATGCAAAAACTTGGTACGGGATATAACCTGATCTTTTTGAATGGAAATTACATTTTTTTGAAACTCCACGGGATTGCCAATACCATAGAGACATGATACGGATGCTACTACAAGAACGTCCCTACGACCGGACAAAAGGGATGAAGTGGCGCTTAACCGCAGTTTTTCGATGTCTTCGTTGATGGAAAGGTCTTTTTCGATATAAGTCCCCGAAGTAGGTAAATAGGCCTCGGGCTGATAATAGTCATAGTAGGAAACAAAATACTCTACCGCATTTTCAGGAAAAAATTGTTTGAATTCAGAATATAATTGGGCGGCCAAAGTCTTATTATGGGCAAGCACCAAAGTAGGCCGCTGTACCCGTTCAATTACGTTGGCCACTGTAAACGTTTTGCCTGAACCGGTAACACCCAAGAGTGTCTGATAACCTTCCTCCGTTACTATTCCCTCAGCCAATTGATCGATGGCCTGTGGTTGATCTCCGGTCGGACTGAACTCCGAAACTACTTTGAATTTCATGATTTGATGTTTTCCTATCGGATGCTTTAAAAGTATAAAACTACAAAACGGATCAGTTTTTATGTTACTAAACGTCCATTAATTTAGGCCTATCTTTTTAGGGTAAAGTGACCGCTAAACTGCCTGTTGTCAACTCCTATGGCCTTAAACCAATAATCGGTTGCCGGTAAGGGACTTCCATTGAACATGCCGTTCCACCCTTGGGAACTTGGGTCTATTTGTGCAATAAGCTGACCAAATCTATTGAAGATAAAAATCGCGGCGAGATCAATGGATAAGGCGTTGGGTGGTGGCATAAATTGCCAAAAATCATTTATACCATCCCCATTAGGGGTGAAGAAATTAGGGAAGCCCTCGGAAATAAGATCTTGTTCCACAAGTTCCGATACTATACAGCTATTGTCACTTACGTCCCGGACAAAGACCGTATTATTACCAATAGATACATTGTTAAAGACATTACTTGATTGGTAGGGGCCGTCCATGTTGTTAAGTGCATACTCGTAAGTACCGTCCCCGGTCACATTTACGACAAACTGTAAGTTGTCCCCCTGACCCTCCACATCAATGGAGGTAATCGTGGGACCAGGAAAAACATCGACCCTAAACTCCTGTACGGCGGGGCATGGAATATTATTTCCATTGGGGTCGGCAAAATTAAAGGCTTCAAGCCTGTAGAAACCGGCTTCGGATATCTCTGCATCCCGAGTTTGTGACAATTCTTCGATAACCGTTCCCGCTTGTGTGGTTCTCGTCCAACGGAATGTTTCGGCTATTGCATCGGTGGATAAGGTGGCTGGTAAGGCGTTTTCACATAGGGAGAGGGCGTCGGGAAATTCAAGTTCTGGAAATAACGAAATCAACTCTCCTGTTTGTCTATTGATAAAAGGCCCACATCCTTGAGCTGTCGAAAAACTTTCCCGTGGGCAGTTTAAAGCTTCGGTAAGGTCATTGATAGGGGTAATAGTTACAAATAGGGTACTGTTCGGATCAAAATCCAGGACAATGGTAGATGTGTCATTAAACCTTCCCCTGACCAGAATATCGTTTTCAAAAGGAGAAGTTCCAATGGAAACCAAGTATGCTGTCGCGCCTGGAACTGCTTCCCAACTTAAAACGGGAGTTAGGGGCACATTGGAGTCTCCGTTGACCGGTCCGGGACCTATTAAAGAAGTACAATCCAGCTGTGTGGCAATATCCGCCGTAATAAAACGTTGCGTAGGACAATTTATCGCAGAACCAAACCTATTGTTTGGAATGACCTGCACTAAAATTTCTTCATTGGTATTAAAATCCATAGGGTTATAAGTAAGTACATTCCCCACATCCAAATTGTTCTCTATGATGGTTCCATCACCAGTACTCACATTTAGGGTATAGCCAGTGGCACCCGGGGCATAATTCCAGGAAATGTTAGACCTAATATTGACGTTGTCCGAATTATTCTCTGGAAACCGTAATGTGGTACAGTCGGGAACGGTGGTTAAGGTTTCCGTTCTAAATGATGTACTTGGACATTCTATATTATCAAAATCCGGATCAAAGAAGAAGAGGGTAATGGTCACAAAAATCGTGGTATCTTCCGGAAGCCCCAGCGGTGGAGTGTAAGAAGTAAACCCGCCGACAAATTCATCTGGAAGAATATCGCCTGCCCTTGGACTGGTTCCAAGTCGTATAAAGTAACCTGGTACTCCTGGAATCTCTTCCCATATGATTGTAGATTCTACTGGAACTGTTGTTCCTGGAATAGGGCTCAATAATTGAGGACACCCTTGGGAATAAGCGGTCATACCTACTAGTAGAAGCAACAGATATACGATATTCTTTTTCATTTCGCATGCAAAGCAAGTTAGTCAAGATAGTAAATGTGTTCTATTTTTCATGTGAAAAGTCCGTTAAAATCGATATTAATGGATAAGATGGTGTGTATCCTTTTTAGCTTATGGTAAAGCTTCAGCTACGGTCGATGGGTAAAAGTGTAGTGGTAAGCTCACTTTTTCAATGCGAAATGTCCCTTGAACTCCCTACCATCTTCCAACTCTACTTTGAACCAATAGTCGGATGACGGTAAAAACCGATTGTTATATGTACCGTCCCACCCTGGACTTTCCGGTCCTATCACCACAATCAATTTTCCATATCGGTCGTAAATTGAAATTGAAGTATTGGTCTGAAACTGTTCATTTACCCCAAGAATTTGCCAAGAATCATTTACCCCATCGCCGTTAGGCGTGAAAAATTTAGGATAACCGATAATAGATATCAATTCTTGCGAAATACCACAACCGTTTTTATCCCTGACATAAACCGTTATGAATCCGGCCAGCACATTGGCAAAAGTATTGGCATCCTGATAATCTACCCCATTTAGGGAGAATTCATAATCACCATCTCCCGATACTAGTATTTCCACAACATTATTATCCGAAATGTCTTCTATTAGGATATCGTTTATAATCGCTTTGTTAGAAGGGTTTACAATGAATTCTTTTCGGGTGGCACAGCTTAGAATTTCCCCGTTAATATGATATTCATAACCAAGTTCTATACTATAATTCCCAAGCATGGATATGGGAACGGACTGATCTGTTGATACTATTGTTTCAGAATCCTCTTCTTTTTTTATCCATTTGTAAGTGTCAAAACCGAGGGGGGCGTTAAGGGTCAGGGGAGGACCGTCCGTACACAAAAGGAAAGTTTCTTCAAATTTGAATATAGGGGATGGGTTTACAATCAACTCTAGCTGTTCTATTCCTTGGCATTGATTGTTGTTTTCCAATCTCACGTAAATCGTTGCGGGTTCCGAGATGTATGTATTAGGCAAAGGGTTTTCCTCAAGGGATGCGTCCCGGGGAGAAGCATAGAACACCCAGTCAAAGCCAGAAAAGTTGGTCGATCCAAACGTTTCCAAATCAAAAGTGCCCAATAAAAGTTCGTCATCCGGATTTTCATCACAGGTATATAATAGATTTTGCATAGTTGATTCCATGCCACCTGGAATAACCTTCAGTGCGATATCCCCGGAGTTCTCGCAGCCAAAAGAATCTATGATGGTATAATATATGGTTTGATTAAATGGCTGCGTGTTGGTATATCCTACCGGATTTGAAATGGGATTATTGGAATCCATGTCTTCCATGCTTTCAAAAAATGAAAAGGTATAATCATCGGTAAGTATGACCTGTTCCAAGTTAAAGGCGGTTATGCCATCATTTGGATCATTTCCATCTATATCGCATTGCATTAAAGTGGTATTACTTGCTGCCGGAATGGGCCTCACTTCTATAAATCCATCCCCGATTATAGGACATTCGGAAGGGTCGGGAGGGATAATTTCCAAACGATATCGACCGGAGTCGATCATTTCCGATGTCTCTATATGATAGCTATTACTGGGATTATCAATGGGAATATCATCTTTTTCCCAATTATAGATGGCCCCGGGAATAAAATCGGCCTCCAAGGTAAATGTCTCACCGCTGCAAATGGCCAATGAGTTACTCCTGGTACCATCATCATTTTTAATTAAGCCTATTTGATCAAAAAAGGATTGAATAAAGGGGGGAAGGCCCTGAGTTGCGTTATTGCCGTTTAGAAAAACCGCATTGTGTTCATAGTTGGCTGCGTTTCCCTGCATATTGGGATTGTGGATTACTCCTAAATAAGGCGTTCCACTAAAGTAATTTTTGGCAATAGTTCTGTAAATCTTTCCATTTTGGCCTAGTTGTAGTGCTCCTCTATATATTTCCCTGGTATCCAAAACCATCTGTGAGTCCGAAATATTTTCCGCGGCCAGATCAAATTGAATAAGGGAGGAAGAATGTCCTTCGGTTTCCGAAGCACCAAAATTATTTGAGGTATGCGCGTAAAGATATTTTTGGTTTGGGGAAAATTCTATACCATAGGCACTTTTATTGGCCGAGGTAATATTCAGCATTTCTTGATTGGACAATAGTCCGGTTTTTGCATCAAAATCATAAATGTACAGACCCGAGCTAGAATTTGCGCTTGCTATTTTTGTTCCATCCGCGGATAACTTCAGATATCCCCGAGGGTCTGTAATCCGTAAATCCTCAAATTTGGATTTTACGGATTCCTTAACTACTCCCGTCGTATTAATCTCAAAGGCATGGTAGGTTTGAAAGAAACTCACCTCGGAATCGACCAAAGTTGGCAAATCATCGGTAGCTAAGGTAATCACCCAAACAGATTGATCAAAGCAGTCCTTGAGAACTGCTGTTATCTTCTCCGAACAATCCGGTAATAGGTTACTATTTTTTTCTATGATCGCCCCGTTGCCGTCATTCAGGGAAATATCCACTACGGAGTAGTTTAGGCCAAAATCGGGGTCATTTTCCGCGATGGAAGTGTCTACAGTGAAAATGAAGAATATCCGAGGATCTTCTGGCTTTGGTACAATAAGTGCCGACTGTGTGCTGGATGGGTCACCGTAGAGCCCTGTTCCATTTTCCATGATGTTATGATTCCTATCATAAACCGTAATACCATCCGTATAGAAAAGTAAATCTCCAAAGGCATCCGAAATACTGGCACAACCTTCAAAAGTGTTCAACCTTCCATCGGTCAAGGTCCTTGTGCTCCCATCATTGTTGAAACCTATCCCCGCGCCATTTCCAAAATACCAGTTAGAGGTCTCTCCCTGACCAAACATGGGTAAGGGAAGTAAAAGAACGGTAAAAAAGAGTATAACAAGTGTTTTTAGATGCATTCGTCAGATATCTTCCATCTGACAATATACTACAAATCTCGCTTCCTCAATAGTGCATAGGAAAAATAGATGAAAATTGCCGTCCAACCCAATACAATGAGAAAATCATACCAATGTACCGTATAATCGAACCGCAGATCCTCCCCGATTTGATTACCTAGGTTTTGCACGGCAGATAATCTGCTGAAAGGCTCGTGTAAGAGGTTGGCCATGGATTCTAACGGAAACAAGGCCTTTATTTTAAGTGCCGTTTCCCATGTGGTTAGCTTCCATCCCAATAGACCGTACAGTAATTGCTCTATAATGGCCCATAAAATAAGAAAGCCAAGGGCAAAAGCCGACCTTTTTACCAGTATTCCCAGAAAAAGGCAGAAAGAGAAAAACCCGACCAGTTTAATAAAATAGGCCAATACATATTCCAAATCCGAAAAAATAATACCTAGTTCATCATACGAGGAGTAGCCCAATCCAAGTAATAGGGATACGACAAAGATAAACACGGTAGAAATGAAAGAAAAAGCGAGTACGGTAAGGAATTTCGAATAAATGAACTCCCATTTACTTAACCCGTCTATAAGGTTCTGTTTTATGGTTTTATTGCTATATTCATTGGCCATCATGGATACGATGACCACGGCTAGGAACAATTTGAAAAAAGCGGCGATAAAGGCATTAAAATGCCAGATATAAGGAAAATTAAATATGCCCAGTTCCGCCAAATGAAACTTAATGGGACCAATATCAAATTTTATTGCGGCGATCAAAGAAATGAATGTCAATAAAATAAAATATGAGATGATCAACACTTTGCTGGCCCTATTGTTCCAGAGCTTAATGAATTCTATTTGTAATAATCGTAACATATGGTATGGGATGGTTTAGTTTTTGTTGGTTTGGTTATTGGTCAAGATAAGGAACTGCTCTTCCAAACTTTCTTTTCGCTTTACCAAATGGGACAATACAATTCCTTTTTCAAACAGCATTTTGTTTAATTCCCGGGCATTCATTTCTTCCTTTAGAAAAGCGGTTATCAGGCCATTTTCCATTTTAATTTCTCCAAAACTGGCGTTGCCCTCCAAATACTTCTTAAGATCATCCTGTTTTTCCGTTTTTAATTCAAAAAAACCATGGCTTGCGAGCATACCGTCCACGGTTCCGGAATATAGTTTTTCGCCTTTTCTAAGAATGACGACATGGCTACATACCTTTTCTACCTCGTCCAATAAATGGGAAGCCAATAAAATAGTTGTTCCTTGAGCCGCAATTTTTTTTATGATTTGCCGTATTTGATGAATACCTTGGGGATCCAATCCGTTCGTGGGTTCATCCAGGATTAGAATTTCAGGATCGTTCAATAGGGCAGAGGCAATGGCCAAACGCTGTTTCATGCCAAGGGAATAGGTTTTAAACTTACTGTCTTTACGTTCCCATAGCCCCACCAGCTCTAACTTTTCCTGTATTTTATCATTACCGACCTCTTTTATCTTACAAACCAATTTTAGATTTTGAATGGCGGTCATGTACGGATAGAAGTTGGGGCGTTCAATAATGGCACCCACTTTCTTAAGGGCGTCATGGGTAGAGGTATTTCCGTTAAACCAGCTAAACTCCCCCTCGGTTCTGTTCACTACGTTAAGAACGATGCCCAAAGTGGTGGATTTTCCACTGCCATTGGGTCCAAGAATTCCATAGACATTACCTTTTTCTATGGTAAAGGAAAGATCTTTTACGGCGGTGAGGTAACCAAATTTTTTGGTAAGATTATTGACGGTAAGTATGGTTTTCAAAATAAGCGTGGTTTTTAATTCTTAATAGTTACTTGACGATGAAATACATATTTTGTTACAGGCAAGACAGCCTTAAATCCAAAATATATAAAAAAATTGAGGCCCTGGCTATTCTGATAGAGAATCGATACATTTATTTTTTCTCGTTATAACGGTAATCCTACAATTTACAATTACCTTAGGTGGATTTAGTAGGGGAACCAATAATCCATGAGCCACCTGTCAAGGCCGTATCTGCTAAAAATATACACATGGCAATGAAAAATTTAAAATATAGGGTTTTGAATACATTTGTATTTTAAATTCGTTCGTTACAGATAACTTAAGGCAAAATAGATAAAAGATAAGCAGCTTTTTTTGTTGCGTAACAAAGGAAAACTGAGGTTAGCACCCTTAAGCAGCTTCTTTAAGGAACTGGAATAAATAGAAAAGCGATGTCAGAAGAACGTTTAATGTCCAAGAAAAAACCGGCCTATCCCATAAATGAACGATTGGATGCCTATTTGCATCATTATAGCCGTAAAATCGAAATACCCATTTTTTATGAGGATTTGTTACGGTTTTCCGGTTCAGTGGTAGTGTATGACGCCAATGACGAAGACACCTTATGGGTGCGCGTCTATTATTCTGATTTTGATCGAGAGGAAATTGATCTTAGCCTTAAAAAAGTGTATTCTATTTTACATTCCGATGGCAGTGATAACATTATTCAATACCTAAATGTGGATGCGGTGGACTATTGTACCTTTGGAAATTCCAAGCCTTTTCGAATTAAGATCAGGAACATACTTAACGATAATTTTACGTATTTCTATGTAAAAAAAACCGATGCTTCCCGAGTATATGGATTGGAGCTGGAACACATGTTATCCCCTTATAACCTTAACTTTTTGGTCTATAAGGATACGCTAATAGAGGAACACATTGCCGGTATTCCAGGGGATGTTTTCATAAAAGAGATGCTCCCTAAATGTACCGCATCCGAAAAAGCACAGTTGGCCAAGGAATTTGTCAAGTTCAACGAACGTTGCATGATACGCCTATTGGGGGACATGCGATCCTATAACTATGTTATTGTACCTACCCATGATTTTGACCATGTTGTATATAAAATAAGGGCCATTGACTTTGATCAGCAATGTTTTGAAGGTAAGCTAAAAGTGTATCGCCCCCAGTTTTTTAAAGAGAATTTTTTAATGGTGGAACTGGTACGGGAAAAATTGCAAAAGAATTCTGTGGATCAATATAAAATAGAGGAACGGTCCATAGTTGCGAAACGTATCATCAGTTCCGAGGATAGGATAGAAGAATTGGTAGATATCTGCAGGGAAGACCATATTTCCATAAAACCGCATATAGACAGATTAAAAGGAGAAATTTATGACCTTATCCTAGATGCTAAATTTAAAAAGTGTACCACTATGGGAGAGGTGCTTACCCTGGCTTTGGACTTTGTAAAGAGAAACTATGAGGACGTGAGTATGAAACAGATTATCGAAAATAAGTTCGACGACCATTAGTCAACTAGCTTTTTTGTTCTTTATTGAAGTATACCAGATAATAATACATTTGGCGCTCCTCATCCCAGCCTTTTTCCACAAATTTTTCTGCTGATTCCGGATTGATGAAATCCAGTTTAATTTGAATGTTGGTATCCAAATTAATGACATTCTTTATTTTTTTTCGCGCATCCGAAACGGCCTTGTTCGCAATGTCGAAATTAGAGACATCCTCAATACTGTATTTTGGACCTTTCTCTACCTTATAATGCTTAAATTCCGGAATGAGTTCAGGATTTTCCATGACTTCGTTCAAGAAGTTCGATTCTTCGAAAGCGTCATTTTTGGCAAAGTGGTTTACCGCCCTATTCATAAATAATACCTCTTGCTGTTTATCCTCTGCCGGCAATACCACGTCCTTTGCAAAGTTCTGGCAAAATTTCAAATAGTTTTTCGTGTAAAAGTTTTCATCGGTCAGTGCGTCCACACCGAGAAAATGTTCCAACCAATATTTGGCATCATATCGATTGCTATCCACGGACAGTATTTTGTATCCATCCTCTTTTTCCACATTAAAAATAAGACAGCCCTTATCCAACTTATTAATGTTGATACCTTGCTGTATGACTAGGTCTAAATTACTTCCTTTTTCTTCGAATTGAAGAAAATCGTGTTTCATCTCGCTCTTAAAAATACCCACGGCATCCACCTTAACATTATCCAATAAGACATTTGATAAATAAGTTACGTATACCTCTCCACTTTTAATATGTGGGTGATTGGATTGTTCAAATAAATGGGTGGCCAGTTTTTTGGAATTTTCGTGGACATCTTCAGGGCTTTTAAAAATGTCCGAAACAATTTTGCGTACCTCATTGAATTCCACATCCACTTCATGGGAAAACCTAAAATAGTTTTCTTCTTTTTCGCGAAAAGGTTTAAAAAAATACTCTTTTAACAGACCGGAAGTTTCATCGTCCAATGCATAGGGTTCCTCGGATAAAAAAATGGGTTCGTTTTTATTTTTATTACCAACGCGATGCAAGGAAACACTGTCTATTTGGGCGGGATAAAGGTTGATCATGAATGGAGTTAAGGGTTAAAGGTTAAGGGGTAAAGGTAATAGGTTGTTAGTTCCAATTTTCATCAAAGTCCAAATCGTCGTAATTGTCCAAGGTGTTGTCAAAGTCAAAAGATGGATCCGATTCAAAACTTTTCTCTGGTGGGGCATCGGGGAGCTCGCCAAAACTGAAAAGGATATTAGGGTAGGATCGCCCATCTTCTTTTTCGACAATATCGGCCAATTCCACAAAGAAGGTCCACATACTCAAAAAATCATATACATAAATAAGTTTGGGCGTGTCCTCGGTTAGAACATCTTCTAAAAAAACCTCGTTCATTAGCCTTACATCCGATCCGTTTTCACTCATATCGAACAAAGCTATTTCCTCATCTTGGTTCCAACGATCGTCACAGGTATAAAAAGAGGCTATTTCATTGCCCATAAAACCAAATGCCTGGGTAATGGAATTATGAAAATCCTCCAAACTGTTTTCAGCTTCTATTTCTATATCCCTAAAGATATCCTCTTCGGTATCCAGTATGACCCTTATTTTAAAAATCATTGTACTATTTATTGAGGCAAAGTTACAAAGTTTTGGGGTTTGTTCTGGATTTTAATGCTTCCAACATCAAATAGAACTGCACTCCAAATAGGAGGGAGGCTAAAACAAGGTGTAAGGGTTGGGTGCCAAAAGGAAAATCAATGTAATACATGGCCATACCTGTAATTACTTCCAATAGAATAAGCAATAAAACCCATTTTATTTTATCATAGCCCAAGCGGGTACGATATATGCAATAGGCTATGTACCCATTAAGAACGACTACTGCGATGGAAAATGAACGATGGACGTAAAATTGCATAAGTGGATGTTGCAACCATAGGTTTTTGGCTGTTTCGCCTACCATATCAATTTGCTCGTCCACATACTGCCGTACTTGGGTTCCCAATATTATTTGCACGAGTGTTAGGGCCAATGCAAGCATGAGCAAGCGGGTAACACCCTTATCATAAGTAAATTTTTGGGATACTATACCAGTGGTATGAACAAGGTAGAGAAGCATACCTACAATGACCAGGGCCATCACCATATGTATGGTTATTTTCACGGGCTCCAAAACGGAATATACGACTGTAGCTCCCAACCATGCCTGAAAGCCCATGGCAAATACTACCAACCAGGATAATAAGGTCGTTGATTTGGTTTTCTTCCAATAAGAAAAGGAAAGCACTGCCAAGAATAACGTTGCCAAACCTGCCAAAGCGCCAAATAGTCTGTTAATATATTCTATCCAAGTATGCCATACGTTGAAAATGGCATAATCATGTTTTTCATAGGTATTCCAATTGTTTTGGTTGTACGTGTTGGAACTTGTAAAATTTTTGTTGGCCA
>JBCBZE010000045.1:0-14542 GCA_039815505.1 Bacteroidota bacterium
CAAAGCTGGCACAAATGCAGTTGCCCCGGGCAGGCATTCCACCTCAATATTGTTTTCAATACAAGATCTTGTCAATAAAAATCCTGGATCTGATATAGCTGGGGTTCCAGCATCGGAAATCAACGCAATGGTCTCACCACGCTGTAAGCGTTGAACGACCCCATCTACGGTCCTATGTTCGTTATGCATATGGTGGCTCTGCATAGATGTGCCTATATTATAATGTTGCAATAGTTTTCCACTGGTTCGTGTGTCCTCTGCCAATACAAGATCTACTTCTTTCAATACGGTGATGGCTCTAAAGGTGATGTCCTCTAAATTACCGATCGGGGTAGGAACAATGTACAATTTAGACATATAAACTTCTTAGGGCCTTACGGTTTTCCCGGTAAAATAGGAAACCAATACAGCGGCAATAGCTACCAGGACCAACTCAAAATCCCTACCATCAGAAATATAGTGGGCAAAAAATGCCAAGACCGTATTGAAAAAGAACCCGGCATAGGCCCATTCCCTAAGCCATTTGGAAAAGTTGCCCCAAATGGCCAAAAGCCCCAAAATTTTGGCAATGGCCAATGGATACACCAAATAAGTAGGATACTCAAAATGTTCAAAATAACCGGCGATAGCCTCATAGTTAAAGAAATAGTTGTACACGGAAAAGAGCATGACCACCGTAAGCCATCCGGTAGATATCCAATATAAAATTTTCTGGGTTTTCATAAATGCGGTTGGTTTTAGTTACATTCGTTTTGACTTTTCGTGTCCGCAAATCCAAGGAGGTAAAAACCCCCTGCCAAGGTTGCAGACGAAAAGACATGTTCGTTCTTCGATTTAAAGATAACAAATAAATTTCCCCGGGATACCATCTCCTTCTAGAACCAAAAAAACCCTAGCGCTTAGGTTAGGGTCTCGAAAATATATTTCGTTTTATTTTAGCAATCGCTCTTGCTAAGAAAACTTTCGTTCAATTAAGGACATGAATCGGGATTCATATTCTTCCTTGCCCGACCAATTGTTATAGTCCGGTTTCACCATATTCTCAACAAAAGCGATGGAACGCTCCTCGGTATCAATGGTACTCAACTGTGATAGTACCCTATTATAGTCTTCGGTACTATCATTAAACAGATGTTTTACGAAAGCCAATTTATCATTTAATCCTATGGATATATCCTTGGTTAAACGGTCGTTTAAGGTAGTGTTTTTTGCAGTCTCTTCTTTCTTATTTCCATTAAGGCCTTCTGGCATTGTTAACTCCATGTCGTTCTTCATTGCATGAGGTTTTGCGATAAACTCCGCAAATACCTTGTCTGCCTCAGCATTAGCGGGCATTTCAGAAACCATATCCTTAATTGTATCGATTCCCGGTGTAATGATATCCTCTTCATGCGGATTGGTTTCGGGAACCGAAGTATTCGCATCCATTACGGCACTGGCCATTTTCTCAAACTTGGAGGCAACAACGTTCTTGGATACGTCTACCTCTATATCGCTCAATTTTTCATCGATAAACTTGAGTACGGCCAATTTTTCATAAAGGTCTTTCGCCGCTTCGTATAACTCGGGAATATCCTTCAATCCTCTTGAGGTAATGATATCCGTGGACATTTTTACCAATTCCTCTTTCAATTTTCGTTTCATGCTATTTTGTTTTACCTTTTCGGAAAAGGTTTATCTTTCTTTACTAATTTTACGCCTCTTATAAACAAGAACGACGAAACCCGTAACTTTCGTCTAAAATTACAAAATGTTTCTCGAAAATACTGTTAATCATAAAGAACAATTCGGCTGGATAGAAGTCATCTGCGGATCAATGTTTTCTGGTAAGACCGAGGAACTTATCCGAAGATTGAAAAGAGCAAAATTCGCCAAACAAAAAGTAGAGATTTTTAAACCGCTCGTAGATACTAGATACCATGAAGAAATGGTAGTGTCCCATGACGATAATGAGATACGTTCAACACCCGTGCCGGCAGCGGCCAATATTAGATTATTGGCGGATGGCTGCGATGTAGTGGGCATCGATGAAGCCCAGTTTTTTGATGACGAAATTGTGACGGTCTGTAATGATTTGGCCAATAAAGGGGTCCGAGTAGTAGTCGCCGGTTTGGATATGGACTTTAAGGGCAATCCTTTTGGACCTATGCCCGCTTTAATGGCAACGGCGGAATATGTAACCAAAGTACACGCCATTTGCACCAGAACCGGGAATTTGGCCAACTATAGTTTTAGAAAGTCCAACAATGACAAACTGGTACTGCTCGGCGAAACGGAAGAATATGAACCCCTGAGTAGGGCGGCATTCTTCAAGGCAATGCTTAAGGAAAAAATAAATTTAATGGAAGTGGACTCCGAAGAGGTTTTGGCCAATAAAAACGATGCCAATGCCTAGAGGTACTGAAACCATTCTGGAAATTAATTTAAACGCCCTAGCGCACAATTATCGGCATCTAAAATCCAAATTAGCACCCACAACCCAATTTCTAGGGGTTGTCAAAGCATTTGCATATGGCAGTGACAGTGCCAAAATTGCCAGGAAATTGGAGCGTTTGGGGATAGATTACTTTGCCGTAGCCTACGTAAAGGAAGGTGTTGTGCTACGGGATGCCGGTATTACTTCCCCAATATTAGTACTCCATCCACAACCTGTAAACTTTGATGTTTTAATAGATCGTTGTTTAGAACCTAGTCTATACGCCAAGAAAATCTTGGCGCAATTTTTGGAAACTGCCAAACAACATAAACAAGAAAACTATCCGGTACATATTAAGTTCAACACAGGACTTAACCGATTGGGTTTTGGGGAAAACGATATAGATCATATCATAGGCAAGCTAGACGATAGAAAGGAAATAAAGGTACGGTCCATTTTTTCACATTTAGCAGCCTCGGAGGATCCAAACGAAGCTGAATTTACAGGTATTCAAATTGGAAACTTTAAAAGAATTGCAATTGAGTTCCGAAAAAAATTGGGTTACGACTTCGACCGGCATTTATTGAATACATCGGGAATCATCAATTACCCGGAAGCACAATTTGATATGGTACGAAGTGGTATCGGTTTATATGGTTTTGGAAACGAAGCGAAGATAGATGCCCAGTTAAGACCCGTAGCCACCCTAAAAACGATAATATCACAAGTCCATAGGATAGAACCACATGAAACCGTAGGGTATAATAGGGCGTTTACTTCAGATATACCACGGATAACGGCTACCTTGCCCTTGGGACATGCAGATGGCATCGGCAGACAGTATGGAAATGGAAGAGCATCCGTATCCATAAATGGAAAAATGGTTCCTATCATTGGAAATGTATGTATGGATATGATCATGATCGATGTCACCGAAGTGGATTGTAAGGAAGGGGACGAGGTCATCATCTTTGGTCAAAACCATAGTGCCGAAGCGTTTGCCTCAAAAGCCCAAACCATTTCCTATGAGTTGTTAACGGGTATTTCCCAAAGAGTAAAGCGAGTTTTTGTAGGCGACTAAATTATGAATTAACATTTCGTTAAGAAGTGATTTTTTGATTATATTGCGGCAACTAATAATTAACTATTAAAAAACACTAAAACATGTTAAAAGAGTTTAAGAATTTTATCATGACCGGCAATGTAATTGAGTTTGCAGTGGCCGTAATCATGGCAGGTGCCGTTGGCCTTGTTGTAAATGGCTTTGTAGCCGATATCGTTATGCCTATAGTTGGGCATTTTGCGGGTGGTATGGACTTCGCCAACCTTAAAGTAATCCTAACCGAAGCCTCTGGAGTTGCGGGGGAAGAAGGTTATGTTGCTGAAAACGCCATACGTTGGGGAGCTTGGGTCAATACGCTTGTTAACTTATTGATCGTTGGTTTTGTCATGTTCATAATTGTCAAAGCCTACAATAAAACCAAAACACCGCCGGAACCAGCCGCACCGGCAGGACCAACGGCAGAGGAGTTACTTGCTGAAATCCGCGATGCACTTAAGAAATAAAGTATAGCTACCTATCCAAAATAGGAGGCCGCTACACAATTTTATGAATTAAACCCTGATACTATTATCAGGGTTTTCCTTTGCATAAACTTATATGACTCATTTTTTTGTTATATATAAAACATTTTGTTATATTTTGATTATTTAGATATAAGGGCCTTGCCCGATACATTTCATTAAAGTACATTTGTCCACTAATACATATACTAATGAAAGTAGCTATAGTAGGTGCCACCGGAATGGTGGGTGAAGTAATGTTGAAAGTATTGGCTGAGCGCAATTTTCCTATTACCGAATTGTTATTAGTGGCCTCGGAACGTTCCGTGGGTAAAAAACTGTCCTATAATGGCGAGGAACACACCATTATAGGATTGGATACGGCAGTAGGGTTAAAACCGGACTTGGCTATTTTTTCTGCCGGTGGAGATACTTCCCTGGAATGGGCACCTAAATTTGCCGAAGTAGGAACTACCGTAGTCGATAATTCGTCCGCTTGGCGAATGGACCCTTCCAAAAAACTAGTGGTGCCCGAAATAAATGCCACTTCCCTAACCAAGGAGGACAAAATAATAGCCAATCCCAATTGTTCTACTATACAATTGGTAATGGCCTTAGCCCCCTTACATGATAGGTATAAGATGAAAAGAGTTGTAATCTCAACCTACCAATCTGTATCGGGAACCGGGGTAAAGGCCGTAAAACAATTGGAAAATGAAATGGCCGGTGTACAAGGCGAAATGGCCTACCCTTATCCAATAAATAGAAATGCATTGCCCCATTGCGATATCTTCCTGGAAAACGGATACACCAAAGAAGAGATGAAGTTGGCCCGAGAACCACAAAAAATATTGGACGATAGAACATTCTCCGTAAGTGCTACCGCGGTCAGGATCCCTACAGCAGGGGGGCATTCGGAAGCGGTGAACGTAGAATTCGAAAATGACTTTGATCTAAACGACGTTCGTAGACTTTTAAATGAATCTTCCGGGGTAACCGTTCAGGACAACCCGGATACCAATACCTATCCAATGCCTATCTACGCGCATGATAAAGATGACGTTTTCGTTGGTAGAATACGCAGGGATGAATCCCAAAGAAATACCTTGAACATGTGGATCGTATCCGATAATTTAAGAAAAGGAGCTGCCACCAATGCGGTCCAAATTGCAGAACATCTTCTGAAAAGTGGTCTCCTATAGCGCGTTTAAAATAATCACTGGACTTCGCGGAAATAAGGATGGTACCCTCTTTTTAAAAGCGGCTATCATTTGCTGCCTATTTAGGAGAACTCTGTCGCAATAAAAGCATACGGGCCCTGGCTACTAAAAAAGTAGTTAAAGCCCTTTAAGTAGTGCTCTTCTAAAAGGTTTTATAGTATTTTAGCAACTACTAACAATACGGGAAAATGAAAAAAATAAATGCACTAACAATGGTGATGGTGGCAACACTAATGATCCATCTTACAAAAGCACAAGAGCCTATGTCCGTTAATTACCCTGAAACCAAGAAAGTGGATACGGTAGACACTTATTTTGAAACAGCTGTTCAGGATCCGTATAGATGGTTGGAAGATGATAGAAGCGAAGAGACCGAAGCTTGGGTACAGACCCAAAACAAGGCTACTTTTGGTTATTTGGAAAAAATACAATTTCGAAAAAATATAAAAGAACGTTTGGAAAGTTTGTGGAACTATGAAAAATTGGGGTCCCCTTTCAAAGAAGGGGACTATACGTATTTTTATAAAAACGACGGGCTACAAAATCAATACGTGGTGTATCGCAAAAAAGGGGATGGTGAGCCAGAAGTATTTTTAGATCCCAATACATTCTCCGAAGATGCCACCACTTCACTTGCAGGGCTCAGTTTTACCAAAGATGGTTCTTTGGCCGCCTATTCCATTTCGGAAGGTGGGAGCGATTGGCGAAAGGTCATTGTAATGAACGCGCTTACCAAGGAAATTGTGGAGGATACATTGGTTGATATAAAATTTAGCGGAATTTCATGGAAAGGCAATGAAGGTTTTTATTATTCCAGTTATGACAAGCCAAAAGGAAGTGAACTTTCGGCCAAGACCGATCAGCACAAGGTATATTTTCACAAACTGGGAACGTCCCAAGACCAGGACAAACTTATTTTTGGAGGTGTGCCCGAGGAGAAGCACCGCTACATCAGCGCCTATGTTACGGAAGATCAGCAGTATTTGGTCATCAGTGCGGCAGTTTCAACCGCCGGTAATAAATTATTTATCAAGAACCTAGGTGTCCCGAATGCCGAATGGACCACTATTTTGGATCATACGGATTCAAGAACATATATCATAGAAAATGTAGGGTCTACATTATACATTGTGACCAATTTGGATGCCCCAAACCAAAAAATCGTAACCGTGGAAGCGTCTGATCCCTCACCGGAAAATTGGAAAGACTTCATTCCAGAAACAGCACATGTTTTAAGTCCCAATACAGGGGGAGGTTATTTCTTTGCGGAATACATGGTGGATGCCATATCAAAAATATTTCAATATGATTATAACGGAAAATTAATTCGGGAAGTAGCCCTTCCCGGAGTAGGTAGTGCCAATGGTTTTGGTGGAAAAAAAGAAGATAAGGAGTTTTATTTCTCATTCACAAACTATAATACCCCTGGCTCTTCTTACAAGTATAATGTTGAAACGGGCGAGTACCAGCAATATTGGAAACCAGAGATAGATTTTAATCCGGAAGATTACGTATCCACACAGGTATTTTATGCGTCTAAGGACGGAACCAAAGTACCCATGATCATTACCCATAAAAAGGGGCTCGAACTCAATGGCAACAACCCTACCATTCTATATGGATATGGTGGGTTTAATGTAAGTCTAACACCTTCTTTTAGTATTGTAAATGCCGTGTGGATGGAACAAGGAGGTATTTATGCGGTACCCAACCTGAGAGGTGGGGGCGAATATGGAAAAAAATGGCATGATGCGGGGACCAAGACCCAAAAACAAAATGTTTTTGATGATTTTATCGCCGCTGCAGAATATCTCATCGAGAACAAGTATACCTCATCGGATTATTTGGCCATTCGCGGAGGTTCCAATGGAGGTTTGTTGGTAGGGGCCACTATGACACAAAGACCGGACCTTATGAAGGTAGCTTTGCCGGCGGTCGGTGTGTTGGATATGTTGCGTTATCATACCTTTACCGCAGGTGCCGGATGGGCCTACGATTATGGTACTGCCGAGGACAGTAAAGAAATGTTTCAATACCTAAAGTCATATTCCCCGGTACATAATGTAAAAGAAGGAACTTCATATCCCGCCACTTTAATAACCACCGGGGATCATGACGATCGTGTTGTCCCTGCACACAGTTTTAAGTTTGCCGCTGAGTTGCAATCAAAACAAACGGGAAATAATCCAACCCTTATTCGTATAGAGACCAATGCAGGTCACGGAGCTGGTACACCCGTAAGCAAAACCATTCAGCAATATGCCGATATCTTTGGGTTTACACTGTACAATATGGGGTTTCGTACGATTCCGGAAGCTGCTATACAAAAGAAAATTAAACAGTAAAACTTCAATATTTTTAAGTTAAATCCGTTTCTTATAGAGACGGATTTTTGTTTTTTAAACTTGTAAAATTTTACCTAAACCTCCTATTAATGCTGCATGTTAATAATCTTTCCTTTGCCTATGACGATACTTGGGTACTTAAGGATATTGATTTTAGGGTAGGAAAAGGAGAACATATCTCCATTCTTGGGGAAAGTGGTTGTGGAAAAAGTACGTTGTTAAAGATTGTTTATGGATTACTTCAGCTCAAGGTAGGTGACATATTTTGGGATGATCAACAAGTAATGGGACCTCTTTATAATTTGGTTCCCGGAGAGCCCTACATGAAATATCTTTCCCAAGATTTCGATTTAATGCCATTTACCAGTGTAAAGGAAAATATAAGCCAGTATCTATCTGTTTTTGAACCCGAGGAAATGGAAAAACGGACCAATGAGCTATTGGAGATGATAGAAATGGCCGATTTTGCCCATACGAAGGTGAAAAACTTAAGTGGCGGTCAGCAACAGCGTGTGGCTTTAGCAAGAGTTTTGGCGCAAGAACCAGAGGTATTGCTGTTGGACGAACCTTTTGGGCACATTGATAATTTTAGAAAAAACGGTCTACGCAGAAATCTTTTTGAATATTTAAAAAAGCAAAATATTACCTGTCTAACAGCAACCCATGATCATAATGACGTACTCCCCTTTGCGGATAGGGTAATCGTATTAAAAGACCAAAACATTCTTGCCGATGAGGCTACTTTGGAATTGTATCAAAATCCCAAAAGTATATATGTGGCATCTCTTTTTGGTGAAGCCAATAAGATTCCCATTAATGTGATAAAATCCTATGCGGACACTAAAAGAAGAATTATTGTCTATGCACATGAATTTAAGGTTTCCCAAACCTCTGGTCTTAAGGTCACCGTTAAAAAATCCTATCCTATGGGCAGTCATTTTTTGGTGGCCGGAATTTCAGAAGAAGAAATTATCTATTTTCACTCCCCGGAGTCCCTGGAACCTGAAACTGAAGTATACCTTAATGTTTCCCTGGAAACAATCAATAAACGCCTGGTAACTTAACAATCCGGGTTGTTCTATTTTTAGCTAAAAAACATAAATTAGATTATTTGACTGCTGCGTCATAAAAGCAAGGGTACAAATAAATGATACGGGTGCTTTCCGGAATAAGTGCGGTCCCATTAACGGAGGTAAACGGTCGATATTTAGTAACGAGTTGGGGGTAATAGGGGGTTTAGGGATACATATTGGAAAATATAAGATGAACGACACCATAGAAAAAGCGATAGATTGGATAAAAGAAAGTAAGGAATCAAATTTAAAAACTCTACTATTAAATGACTCCAATTTAACGTCGGACCATTTAAAAACATTGATTCCTATAATAAAGAAAGAGCTACCTGATCTTGAACAACTTTACTTATCCAATAACTCCCTAACTTATTTGCCAAAGGAAATAGCAGACCTTACTGAACTTAATTCTCTGATTTTATCAGATAATCAACTTACCGATTTGCCTAAAGAATTAAGAAAACTAGTTCATTTGGAGCACCTTTACTTATCCGATAACCAAATCACTGATTTACCCCAAGAAGTATATGAACTGCCCCAACTTAACACCATGGCATTGGAAAACAATAGGTTGAGCTTGGATACGGCTATTCTTCTATTGCAAAACCACGAAGCTAACTTGACTACTGAAACCCTACAGTGGATAGACAGAAGCTATACTGAGGATGAAACTATGGTCCCTAATCAGGTATTGGAATCTCTCTATGGGGCTGATAGTGCTGAAATGTCCGAAGCGCTAGAGCAACTAAATTTGGATTCCGTATCCATTGAGGGAGGTGAGGTGAAAACAGCCAGTGAGGCCATTGAAGAGTTTTTGGGGAAAATTCCCCTCGAAGACCCAATCGCCGAGAAAATCTATACCCCAGCAGCAAAACATTTTTTGGGTCAGATTTTGGATAATACGCTTTCCAAAGATAAGAAAATGCAGTCCTTGCAAACTATGGCTACCTGTTTGGGTAATTGCGCCACTCCGGTAAAAGACCTTTTGGTACAGACCTATATAGGGCAAAAGATTCAGGAAGGAGGCTCACTTTTACCTTTTGATAAGAGAATTTTGGAAAGGGAGGCAATCGAGAAGGCCATAATTAGGAAGCTTACCGAAAAGGGTCTAAAAGGTCCGGAAGCAATAGAGCAGGTACAGGGGTTACTCAATGCAATATATCTGCAGGGGGCCGAAGCAAACCCGGACAATAAGGTTCCTATAACGCCAACTGAAGGGAGAGGTTTTCTCCCCTCAAAAACGGACTATATAGAATTTGCTTTTAGCCAAGTATCAGAAGAAACGGCGGCAGTTTTTACCGATTTGTGTTGCAAGACGGGGGTGGATAACGAACCCTTACAGGAGGGAGGACTTTACATCCTAGATTCCTCAAAGCTAAGGGCTATTGATGAAAATTATATGGCCGATCTCGGAGTAATGAGCCAAAGAGCAAAATACTTGGAGGAATTTCAGAAAGAAATGACAGATTTATTGATGGAAAATGAAGATTTATCTTCACTTCATTATGATAAACAAGACGTTCTGGAGGCGCTAAACACTCCTCAACAGAAAGAAAAACTAAAGGCACTACTGTACGCCGTGGAAGATGGTGAACTCCAAGAGGTATACAAGTCTTATCTGGACAGGCAAAAATCCGAAATCCTTAAACTAACGGAAAAATACGAGACGAATTCATCGGTGAAGTTTCCGGATCTATCACAGATGACTTCTCCCCAGAATGCCTCCAAACGCCTCCCGGACAAAAGCAGAAGCATCCCTATGCCCTCCCCTACCAGACCAAGGTATCGCAAAACAGGTCCCAACCTATAGCGGGTATAATGAGCAAACGAGGTATTTATACGGGACCTAAGATGAGAAGTTTGGACGAACATGGGGAAAATGGACCATTATGCGAACACTAAAGTAAAAAACCTACTTGGCAGTCCGGCCATAATAACTCTGTTATGTATTTTATCGAATAAACGTTGTTCCCCATAATTTTTTCATAAGCCTTCTCGTTTCTTTTAGGAAGAACCCTGAAACATACTGATTATGAAAAGGCTACAACAGCTACTATTGTGCTGCTTCTTTCTAGCGGCCCTCAACATCCCTACCTCATGTGAAACGGAAGAGGCCCCTATATTTAATGACGAAGAGGCAAACAATGATAGTCCTGAACCTGAAGAGGATGAAAATGATGATACTGATAATGGAAATTCCAATGAAGAAGATGCTCCGGCTGATAACGATGGAACATCGGAAACAATAAGTCTCACGGCAAGCTCTGATTTTTTAACTAGTGGTGGTTCCGGAGATCAATCTTGGGGAGACAACATAACCATGAACGCCATCAGAGTAAATGGACAACCCGGGAAAGTGGTTTTCGAGACCAGATTTACCGATAATGGTTTTGGGGTGGCCGGTGGAAGATGGGAACAAATTGATTATTATCATGAATATCAGGGCCAAATTGTTAACTCAAGCGAGAAACTAGTCCTTATTTTTAACGCTCCCGTATCCAATGTTGTACTTCAGGTGGGACAATTACATAAGGGTGAGGGTAGACGGGCAAAATCAGGAACTACATGTTCAGATGGGGATTTAGAGCGCGTGGACGAATCTGGCAAGTGGACCGCTTATGATGTGAATAACCAAGAAATAGGATCGGGTATGTTACTCGAAGAATACTCGATTGATGGTAAAATAGCGAATTCTGCGGGAGCATTTAAATTTGAACTTGAAGCTGGTAACTCCACCATAAAAAAACTGGTTATAGAAGCAACCCAATGGGGCGGGGATGAGAGAGGGTGTCCTACAAGCAGGCCCCCTAACAATACCCTAAACGATAGCGGTAATTCTGAAAACAACTCCGAATTTAACCTTATGGGCATATCCTACACCCAATAATTTTGAGTTGCATTTTAATTACCTTTGTCCAAACTACCCATGGTTGAACAAGCAACAAATTCTACAAGAACTACAGTTCAAGGCAGTACGAAGTGGCGGAGCCGGTGGACAACATGTAAATAAAGTATCCACCAAAATTGAGCTTAGTTTTGACCTGGGCAAAACACAGGCACTTTCCTCATTTGAGAAGGAGTTGGTACTTCAAAAAGTGGGTAATCGTCTTACCAAGGAACATGTACTTATATTGCAATGCGATGAAACCCGCAGCCAATTCAAAAATAAGGAACTGGTTATAAAGCGTTTTTTAACCCTTATGGAAACTGCATTGGTCGTTCCCAAAAAAAGAAAGAAAACAAAGCCTACCCCAGCAGCCATAGAAAAGAGGCTCAAGAGCAAGCAAAAAATAGCCGAAAAGAAAGCTGGTAGAAAAAAACCCAATATGGATTGAATTTAATCATTTTCATCTCCGTCGATGCTTATCTTTACTCCCAAATGCCCTTAAAAACCTATAAATGACATAGAGGTGACATCTATATGTCGTGCTAAAAACCAGGTGCTTGAAATAGCTTTGTCCCAAACAAAAAACAGAATTATGGAAATCCGATCAATTGCCAAAAACTTAGTTTATCAACGCAAACTAAAAGGGTACACACAAGAAGAACTATCAGAGAGAACGCAAGTCACCGTACGTACTATACAACGTATTGAAAAAGGTGACGTTAATCCACATTTACAAACGGTAAAAATGTTGGCTACGGCCCTTGACGTTCAGGTAGAGGATCTGCTTCCTCTAGAAAACCCTAAAGAAGAAGCCATTCAGAAAAAATGGCTGCTATTGATTCATAGTACTCCTATTCTTGGATTTATACTTCCGTTATGTAACATTCTCTTCCCTCTATTTTTATGGATTCATAAACGAGAGGATAATGCCATCTATGAACTTCACGGACGTAAAGTGATTAATTTTCAGATTACCATTTCTCTCCTCTATATCATTTCACTTATAGCCTTGGTGACCGTTGAGAAGTGGGGGTTTTTCTTCTTTATCGTGATCATTCCTTTTGGTGTGATAGTCATGTTTGCGAATATTATTAGTGCGGTAAACTCACAAAAATGTTTTTATCCCCTGGCTATCCCCTTCATTGGAAAAAGCAAGCGTGCCATAAAAAATGTTGTTTTAGGTCTACTCTTTTCCGCACTTCTTATAGCTTGTACGGATACAAAGGTCGATACTATCTCAAGGTTGGACGGGTCTAGCATTCAAAAAGACTCATTGACCCATAAAATTGAACAGCTTATGCAAGAAGCTGAAGTACAGGGCATGGCCGTTACCCTTTTGAACGATAACGAAATTGTGTACAAGAGGACTTTTGGTTACAAAAACCTGAAGGAACAACAAAAGCTTAATGATTCTACCAGCATGTACGGGGCATCTTATAGTAAAGCTGTTTTCGCAGTACTTGTAATGAAGCTTGTTGATGAGGGGGTGCTTGATCTAGATACCCCATTGGAATCCTATCTGCCAAAAAAAATGTACGAATATCCCAAACTAACCAGATGGCACGACGATTTCTCTGCATTGAAAAACGATAGTCTTTACCACAAAATAACTGCGCGTATGTGCCTCGCACATACCACAGGCTTTCCCAACTACAGATGGTTCGAAGAGGATTACCAGCTTCGGGTGAAATTTGAGCCGGGAAGCCGATATAGTTATTCGGGTGAAGGGTTCATTTATCTACAAGTAGTTCTTGAACGACTTTTGGGCAAAACTTTGGAAGAACTGGCACAGGACAAAATTTTTAAACCCCTTGCCATGTCCCGATCCAGTTATCAATGGAGCTCTGCTTTTGAAACCGATTTTGCCCATGGGCATTCATCCAATGGTGAATTATACCCAAAAGATACGGATAATGAGCCAAGGGGTGGAGGCACCTTGGAAACAACTGCGGATGATTATAGCAAGTTCATGGAAGCCGTCCTACAACAAAAAATAATTTCCAAAACTGCCTGGGAAGAATTGTTCAGCCCACAAATAAGCATAAAGTCCGTAAGACAATTTGGCCCTCTTGCGCTCAAGGATTCCACACTTAACGATGCTATTCAACTAAGTTATGGGTTGGGTTGGGGTGTATTGGAAACTCCTTACGGAAAAGGTGCGTTTAAAGAGGGGCACGCTGATGGATTTCAAAACTATTCCATCGTCTTTCCAAAGGCAAAAAAAGGAATTATGATCATGAGCAATAGTGACAATGCGGAAGGTATTTTCAAAGAATTGCTAGAAGTGGCCATTGGCGATAAATATACCCCTTGGGAGTGGGAAAATTATATCCCTTATAATCAGAAGTAGGAACATAACAGCTCGTCACGGATGAGATGGGCAATCTATTCAATTGAAAGAATTGTAATTTCCGATCCATTGAATAGGAAGGACTCGCCCTGGGATTTCCCCAGCAACAATTTTCCGATGGGTGTATGTATGGAAATACAATACGCCCATTGGTTCTTTGTTTTGAACTCCCCTGCAGAAATTGCCAAAAAATAATTGCCGTTCGAAGTTGTTACCAGACTTCCCAAACCAATATGTTCGGAAACCGGGCTAAGGTGTACCTTGGTAAGAAGTTGTTTCATTCTTTCCACTTCCGCAAGTTGTTGTCCGGCTTTTTCCCGTTCCAACTGCAACATGGCCCTACCGGTTTCATGCTTATCCCCGGCGCTGCTCTTGGTCTCTGAACGTAACGATTCCTCTATGGAAGAGATATGTCCATTGATACGGGCCATTCTCTCTTTTATATATCCTTGGCAAAAATTATAGCAATTTTGCTTTTTCGTTTTTGAATCCATCTTAAGAACTGTTGTAACTAATCGAACACCATACTAAAGACAGTCTCCCTATGGGGAACGGACCTTACTTGCAGATTTCCCCCATGCAAGTGCATCACCTGTTTGGATAGACTAAGTCCTATTCCGGTGCCTGAATTCTTGGTGGTGAAAAAGGGTACAAATATTTCGTCTATCAAATTTAGGGGAATACCGGG
>JBCBZE010000090.1:0-10862 GCA_039815505.1 Bacteroidota bacterium
AACGGGATTTGTTTTTAAGATTCACGCCAATATGGATCCAAAGCATAGGGATAGATTGGCGTTTATAAAAATAGTATCCGGCACTTTTGAACGGAACAAGCCCTACCTACATGTGAGACATGGGAAAAAATTAAAATTCTCCAGTCCCAATGCATTTTTTGCGGAAAAGAAACAAATTGTTGATATTTCCTACCCGGGTGATATCGTGGGCCTTCACGATACGGGAAATTTTAAAATTGGGGATACCTTAACAGAAGGCGAAAAACTGCATTATAAAGGAATTCCCAGTTTTTCCCCGGAACATTTTAGGTATATTAACAATGCAGACCCAATGAAGGCTAAGCAATTGTATAAGGGAATAGACCAACTTATGGATGAAGGTGTGGCCCAATTATTTACATTGGAACTAAACCAAAGAAAGGTAATCGGTACAGTTGGGGCCTTGCAATATGAAGTGATCCAATATAGATTGGAACATGAGTATGGTGCCAAATGTACCTACGAAAACTTCCCGGTACATAAAGCATGTTGGGTAGACCCGGAAGACGCCTCCAATGAAGAGTTCAAGGAATTTAAAAGAGTAAAACAAAAGTTCCTGGCGACCGATAAACGGGGCCAATTGGTCTTTTTGGCGGATTCCCAATTTTCATTGCAGATGACCCAACAAAAATACCCAACGGTGAAACTTCATTTTACCTCTGAGTTTTCGTAATTCCGGATAGCATAAAGTATAAAAACAATAGTTGAACAAAACTGAACCCAATTCGCTTCTTGAATGTGAATGTTTTATGCCTCACCGGTAGGACCAAAATTCAAAGGTATGGTTGGTTGTTCGTAATCTTTAATGGTTCCATGGGCCTTTTCAAAACGATTCACATTATCGGTCAAGGCTTTTAGAAACTTCTTCGCGTGCTGAGGAGTGAGTACTATTCTGCTTTTTACCTTTGCTTTGGGAGCTCCGGGCATCATACTAATAAAGTCGACAACAAATTCCGAAACGGAATGATTGATAATCGCCAGATTGGAATAAATTCCTTCGGCTGTCTTTTCATCCAACTCTATATTGATCTGTTTTTGTTTTTGATTGCTATCGGCCATAATGAATATATTATAGGAAAGTTATTGGTTTAATTCAGCGGGCATAAAAAAATTCCTGCCCGTGATATAGCATCAAAGGTAGGAATGATATCTCAATTAAAAAACCCCCGATGCACACACCGGGGGTTCATAAATTCTAGAATTTTAACTCTTCTTTGCGAGCCATAATCTCATCATACTCCTCTTTGGAACCTACAATGATGTTCTCGTAATCCCTCATACCGGTACCTGCCGGTATCTTGTGACCAACGATTACGTTCTCCTTCAATCCTTCCAAACCATCTACTTTACCGCTAACGGCCGCCTCGTTCAGCACTTTGGTCGTTTCTTGGAACGATGCTGCCGAAATAAAGGATTTAGTCTGTAGAGAAGCCCTTGTAATACCCTGTAAAATAGGAGTAGCGGTCGCTGCCACGGCATCTCTTGCCGTAACCAAAGCCTTGTCAGCACGCTTTAGGATAGAGTTTTCGTCCCTTAATTCACGTGCAGTAATGATCTGCCCGGCTTTAAGGTTTTCAGATTCACCCTCATCTTCAACCACTTTTTTACCAAATATTTCATCGTTCTCCTTAATGAAATCGAACTTGTGTACCAACTGGTTCTCCAAGAAGATAGTATCCCCGGAATCCTCTATACGTACCTTACGCATCATCTGTCTTACGACAACCTCAAAGTGTTTGTCATTGATTTTAACTCCTTGCAAACGGTATACTTCCTGAACTTCATTGACCAAATACTGTTGTACCGCCGAAGGTCCTTTAATCGATAATATATCCTCTGGGGTAATAGAACCGTCGGATAATGGCATACCTGCTCTCACATAATCATTTTCCTGAACCAAAATCTGATTGGAAAGTTTCACCAAGTATTTCTTGATTTCCCCTAATTTGGATTCAATGATAATTTCACGGTTACCCCTTTTTATCTTACCAAAGGAAACCACACCATCTATCTCCGAAACAACTGCCGGGTTCGATGGGTTACGGGCTTCAAAAAGTTCCGTTACACGTGGAAGACCACCTGTAATATCACCTGCTTTTGCAGATTTACGAGGAATTTTCACCAATATCTTACCTTCTTTGATCTTATCTCCATCATCTACCATGATGTGGGAACCTACTGGAAGGTTATATGAACGTAATACTTCATCCTTGGTATTCTTGATCAAAAGTGTAGGAATCAGCTTCTTGTTCCTCGATTCGGAAATTACCTTTTCCTGGAAACCAGTTTGCTCATCGATTTCAACTTGATAGGTTACCCCTTGCTCAATATTTTCGTAAGCAATTTTTCCTGGAAATTCCGAAACGATTACCCCATTGTACGGATCCCATTGACAAACAACATCATCTGCCTTGATCTTTGCCCCGTTCTTAATGAATATCTGGGAACCATAAGGGATATTATTTGTACTTAAGGTAATTCCCGTTTTGGCATCTACCACCTTGATTTCTGAAGTACGCGAAATAACGATTTCAGCTTTTTTGCCTTCTCCGTCCTCACCCATCACCGTTCTTAAATCCTCTATCTCGGCAATACCGTCAAATTTTGCGATAAGTTTGTTATCCTCGGAAATGTTACCTGCAATACCGCCCACATGGAATGTACGAAGCGTTAGCTGTGTTCCGGGCTCACCGATGGACTGCGCTGCCACAACACCGACCGCTTCACCACGTTGAACCATCTTATTGGTAGAAAGGTTTCTACCATAACATTTTGCACAAATTCCTTTTTGCGCTTCACAAGTCAATGCGGAACGGACCTCGATTTTATCAATTGGTGATGCTTCAACCCGTTTTACATCAGATTCTAAAATCTGTTGTCCTGCAGTCAACAACAGTTCCTCGGTTAATGGATTGTAGACATCATGTAAAGAAACCCTTCCTAGGATTCTTTCCCCCAAGGTCTCCACAACCTCCTCATTCTTTTTCAATGCCTCCACTTCTATACCTCGAAGCGTTCCACAGTCCTCTATGTTGATAATCACATCCTGCGAAACATCAACTAGACGACGCGTTAAATAACCGGCATCCGCTGTTTTCAATGCGGTATCGGCCAATCCTTTACGTGCACCGTGGGTAGAAATAAAGTATTCCAAAATGGACAATCCTTCCTTAAAGTTGGAAAGAATGGGGTTTTCAATAATTTCCCCACCGCCGGCCGTAGACTTCTTGGGCTTGGCCATTAATCCCCGCATACCGGTCAATTGACGAATTTGTTCCTTGGAACCCCTTGCCCCGGAATCCAACATCATATATACCGAATTAAATCCTTGTTGATCTTCACGGATACGTTTCATGGCCAACTCCGTAAGCATGGCATTGGTAGAGGTCCAAACATCGATGACCTGATTATAACGTTCATTATTGGTGATCAATCCCATGTTATAGTTGGTCATAATCCCATCTACCTGCCCGTTGGCATCAGCAATCATTTCATGTTTTTCCTGAGGTATGATGATGTCTCCCAAACTAAAGGACAGACCACCTTTAAAGGCAAATTCATAGCCCATGGTCTTAATCTTATCAAGAAAGTCCGCAGTTGCGGGCACATCGGTTACCGCCAGAATATTTCCGATAATATCACGAAGGGATTTCTTGTTCAACACTTCATTGACATAGCCTGCCTGTTCCGGTACAACCATATTGAACAATACCCTACCTACGGTAGTCGGTATAATTTGATTTACCAGCTCACCTTCCTCATTAAAATCTTTGGCCCTTACCTTGATTCCCGCATTCAACTCTACCCTACCCTCGTTAAAGGCGATTACCACCTCCTCGGCCGAATAAAAAGTCAATCCCTCTCCTTTTACGACCACTTCCTCCGTGGTCTTTTTTTCCTTGGTCATATAATAAAGACCCAATACCATATCCTGGGAAGGTACCGTAATTGGTGAACCGTTCGCAGGGTTTAATATATTATGGGAGGCAAGCATCAATAACTGGGCTTCCAAAATAGCTTCGGGCCCTAATGGTAAATGCACGGCCATTTGATCCCCATCGAAATCCGCATTAAATGCAGTACATACCAAGGGGTGCAAACGAATAGCCTTACCTTCAATAAGTTTAGGCTGAAAAGCTTGTATACCCAAACGGTGCAAAGTAGGTGCCCGGTTCAATAATACCGGGTGCCCTTTTAACACGTTTTCAAGGATGTCCCAAACAACAGGCTCTTTCTTATCAATTATTTTTTTTGCGGATTTGACCGTTTTTACAATTCCCCTTTCTATTAATTTACGAATAACAAAGGGTTTGTAGAGTTCGGCAGCCATATCTTTCGGAAGACCACACTCGAACAATTTCATTTCCGGTCCCACAACAATTACCGAACGTGCGGAATAATCTACACGTTTACCCAAAAGATTTTGACGGAAACGTCCTTGTTTACCTTTAAGGGAGTCGGATAGTGATTTTAATGGTCTGTTGGATTCGGTTTTAACCGCAGATGCTTTGCGCGTATTATCGAATAGGGAATCCACAGCTTCCTGAAGCATACGTTTCTCATTTCTAAGAATTACCTCCGGCGCTTTTATTTCCATTAACCGTTTCAAACGATTATTTCTGATAATTACCCTTCTGTACAGGTCATTTAAATCTGATGTAGCAAAACGACCACCATCCAAAGGCACCAATGGACGTAATTCCGGTGGTATCACGGGAACTACTTTCATAATCATCCATTCCGGTCTATTTTCCCTATTATCCTGGGATTCACGTAGGGCTTCAACGACCTGAAGTCTTTTTAGGGCTTCCGTTTTACGTTGCTTGGACGTCTCTGTATTTGCCTTATGTCTCAACGAAAAGGAAAGCTCATTTAAATCTATACGCGCCAAAAGATCTATTAGACATTCGGCTCCCATTTTAGCAATGAACTTGTTGGGATCACTATCCTCCAGATATTGGTTTTCCGGTGGTAAGGCTTCCAATATATTAAGGTATTCCTCTTCGGTCAAGAAATCCATCTTTTTGATTTCTTCACCCTCTTCATTGGTTTGCGCCAATCCTGGTTGTATGACCACGTATCTTTCATAATAAATGATCATATCCAATTTCTTGGACGGTAAACCAAGAAGGTAACCTATCTTATTGGGCAAGGAGCGGAAATACCAGATATGGGCTACGGGAACTACTAAATTAATATGTCCCACCCTGTCTCTTCGGACTTTTTTCTCGGTAACCTCGACACCACAACGATCACATACGATTCCGCGATATCTTATCCTTTTGTATTTTCCACAGGCACACTCATAATCCTTTACAGGACCAAAAATACGCTCACAGAAAAGTCCGTCGCGTTCCGGTTTGTGTGTTCTATAGTTAATAGTTTCCGGTTTTAAGACTTCTCCTCTCGACTCTGCCAAAATGGATTCTGGAGATGCCAAGCCTATTGAAATCTTGTTAAACCTTTTTATTGGGTTATTATCTTTTAGTCTAGCCATAACAATATGGTGATAAAGTATTAAATGTGTGTGTTTCTTTTATTCTTCCAATCTAATATCCAAACCTAAGCCCTTAAGCTCGTGCATTAATACGTTGAAAGATTCTGGTAAACCAGGTTCTGGCATTGTTTCACCTTTTACGATGGATTCATAGGTTTTGGCCCTACCGATAACATCATCGGACTTCACCGTAAGAATCTCCCTAAGGGTGGCAGAAGCTCCGTACGCCTCTAGTGCCCAAACTTCCATTTCCCCAAAACGCTGACCACCGAACTGGGCTTTACCACCCAATGGTTGTTGCGTAATCAAAGAGTATGGTCCTATTGATCTGGCGTGCATCTTATCATCTACCATATGCCCTAATTTCAACATATAGATAACGCCAACAGTTGCAGGTTGATCAAAACGTTGTCCTGTTCCACCATCATAAAGATAGGTATGCCCAAATCTTGGGATTCCGGCATCGTCCGTATAGGCATTGATTTCATCCAACGTAGCCCCATCAAAAATTGGAGTACCGAACTTTTTGCCCAGTTTAAGACCTGCCCACCCAAGAACTGTCTCATAAATTTGACCAATGTTCATACGGGAAGGCACCCCTAATGGATTTAGAACAATATCCACCGGTGTTCCATCTTCCAAGAAAGGCATATCCTCCTGACGTACTATACGGGCAACGATACCTTTGTTACCGTGACGTCCGGCCATTTTATCACCTACTTTAAGTTTACGTTTTTTGGCAATATAGACTTTTGCCAATTTCATAATACCAGCGGGCAATTCATCACCCACAGAAATCGTAAACTTATCTCTCCTTAGATTTCCTTGAAGGTCATTTAATTTGATTTTATAATTGTGTAATAAATCTGCCACCAAAGTATTGGTAGAAGTATCTGTTGTCCAACTTCCTCCCACTAAATGGGCAAAATCATCAACAGAGTTTAACATCTTCATGGTATATTTTTTACCTTTCGGAAGAACTTCTTCCCCCAAATCGTTTAAAACGCCCTGAGATGTTTTACCGTTGATCATGGCGAACAACTTATCCACCAATACATCCTTTAATTGTTGGAACTTTACTTCATAGTCCATTTCCAAAGCCGATATGGCCTCTTTATCCTCTGAACGCTTTCGTTTGTCCTTGATGGATCTTGAGAATAATTTTTTATCGATAACAACTCCCCTAAGTGAAGGAGATGCCTTTAAAGAAGCATCTTTAACGTCTCCGGCTTTGTCTCCAAAGATGGCTCGAAGTAATTTTTCTTCAGGGGTGGGATCGGATTCTCCTTTTGGTGTAATCTTTCCTATAAGTATATCCCCCGGTTTCACCTCTGCACCGATACGGATCATTCCGTACTCATCCAAGTCTTTGGTAGCTTCCTCGGAAACGTTTGGAATATCATTGGTAAGCTCTTCAGCTCCTAATTTTGTATCCCTAACTTCCAAAGCATATTCATCAATATGTATAGAAGTAAATATGTCTTCTCTTACTACTTTTTCAGAAATTACGATGGCATCCTCGAAGTTATACCCTTTCCAAGGCATAAAAGCCACTTTTAAGTTTCTACCTAGGGCCAATTCACCTTTTTCAGTAGCATAACCTTCGCAAAGTACTTGTCCTTTTTTTACCTTATCGCCTTTTTTAACAATGGGCTTAAGGTTAATACTGGTACCTTGGTTGGTTTTTCTGAATTTTACCAATTGATAGGTCTTGGAATCTTCTTCAAAACTCACCAATCTTTCTTCTTCAGATCTACTGTATTTGATCGTGATTTCCTTGGCATCCACGTATTCAATAACACCATCGCCTTCCGCATTGATCAATACCCTCGAATCCGAAGCCACCTGTCTTTCCAGACCTGTACCTACAATAGGTGATTGCGGTTTCAACAAGGGAACTGCCTGGCGCATCATGTTAGATCCCATCAAAGCACGGTTGGCATCATCGTGTTCCAAGAACGGAATCAACGAAGCAGAAATGGAAGCAATTTGATTTGGAGCTACATCCGTGTAATTTACTTCTGAAGGATCTACTACGGGGAAATCTCCTTCTTCCCTAGCAATAACCTTATCACTATCAATGGTTCCGTTTTCCTTAAGTGGAATGTTTGCCTGGGCAATTTTCATTCCTTCTTCCTCTTCCGCACTTAGGTACCGATATTCCTTGGTATCCACTTTTCCATTATCCACTTTACGATAAGGAGTTTCCAAGAAGCCCATGGGGTTTACCTTGGCAAAAACGGAAAGTGAAGAGATCAAACCGATATTTGGTCCTTCCGGTGTTTCTATAGGGCAAAGTCTTCCATAGTGGGTATAGTGTACATCTCGCACCTCAAAACCGGCTCTTTCCCGTGAAAGACCCCCTGGTCCCAATGCGGATAATCTTCTCTTATGTGTAATCTCTGCCAGTGGGTTCGTCTGATCCATGAACTGAGACAATTGGTTGGTACCAAAGAAAGAGTTGATAACGGAAGACAAGGTCTTGGCATTGATCAAATCTATGGGTGTAAACACTTCATTGTCCCTAACGTTCATACGTTCACGGATGGTTCTTGCCATACGGGCCAAACCAACACCGAACTGTGAAGAAAGTTGCTCCCCAACCGTACGCACACGACGATTCGAAAGGTGATCTATATCATCGATCTCCGCCTTGGAATTGATCAATTCTATTAGATACTTTATAATCGTAATAATATCTTCCTTGGTCAGGACTTGTTTGTCCATTCCAATATCCAACTGTAATTTTTTGTTCATCCTATAACGACCTACCTCACCTAGGTTGTACCGTTGATCGGAAAAGAACAATTTATCTATTATACCACGTGCAGTTTCTTCATCTGGTGGTTCTGCGTTACGCAATTGGCGATAAATATGCTCAACGGCCTCTTTTTCAGAGTTCGTTGGGTCTTTTTGCAACGTATTATGAATTATGGCATAATCAGACTGGGCATTGTTCTCTTTGTGCAAAAGAATGGTTTTTACATCAGCTTCAAGAATCTGCGCAATATGATCTTTCTCCAAAATGGTATCACGGTCCAGAACGATTTCATTTCTTTCAATGGATACCACTTCACCTGTATCCTCATCAACGAAATCCTCATGCCATGTATTCAATACCCTCGCCGCCAATTTACGGCCCAAAACTTTTTTAAGACCGGCATTGGAAACCTTAATTTCCTCGGAAAGGTCAAAGATTTCCAAGATATCCTTATCACGTTCAAAACCAATAGCCCTGAATAAGGTTGTTACCGGTAATTTTTTCTTTCTATCGATATAAGCGTACATTACGCCATTAATATCGGTTGCAAATTCTATCCAAGACCCCTTAAAAGGAATTACTCTTGCCGAATACAATTTGGTACCGTTTGCATGGAAAGACTGACCAAAGAATACCCCTGGGGAACGGTGTAATTGTGAAACAACCACACGTTCCGCACCGTTAATTACAAAGGTACCACTTGGAGTCATATAGGGGATAGTCCCCAAATAAACATCCTGCACAATGGTTTCAAAATCCTCATGTTCGGGATCGGTACAATATAGTTTTAACCTTGCCTTTAAAGGCACACTATAGGTAAGACCTCTTTCAATACATTCCTGTATAGAATATCTAGGCGGGTCTATAAAATAGTCTAGAAACTCTAATACAAACTGGTTTCGTGTGTCTGTAATCGGGAAATTTTCCATGAAGGTATTGTACAATCCTTCATTGCCCCTTTCATCAGATTTTGTTTCAAGTTGAAAAAAATCTTGAAATGATTTAATCTGAATGTCCAAGAAATCCGGGTAGTCCGGTATGTTCTTAGCGGATGCAAAACTTATTCTTTCAGTCTGATTTGTGAACATCAATGGACAAATTTTTGAACGTGAATACTAAAACGGGTCGTATATTACTTTATATACTGCATATAAAAGGGTTTAGGTCTAGCCACCAAAAGGCGGGAAGACCTAAACCAAAGTATTATGGTTGTCGCTATTATTTAAGCTCAACTTCTGCTCCTGCTTCTTCTAATGATTTTTTGATTCCTTCAGCTTCGTCTTTAGCAATACCTTCCTTAACAGCTTTAGGTGCGCTATCAACAATGTCTTTAGCATCTTTTAATCCAAGACCGGTTAATTCCTTAACCAATTTTACAACAGCAAGTTTAGAACCACCGGCCGCTTTCAAAATTACATCGAATTCTGATTTTTCCTCAGCAGCGTCACCACCTTCGGCGGCACCGCCACCAGCAGCAACAGCAACTGCAGCAGCTGCAGGCTCTATACCGTACTCTTCTTTTAATATATCGGCCAACTCATTCACCTCTTTTACGGTCAAGTTTACCAATTGTTCTGCGAAATCTTTTAAATCTGCCATTTTTCTATCGTTTAATAAAATTTTAAAATATAATTGTTTTTAGTGCGTATAAATTATCTTTCTGATAATGTCTTTAGGATACCTGCTAGTTTGCCACCACCGGACTTCAGTCCAGAAATAACGTTCTTGGCAGGTGATTGTAACAATCCGATAATCTCACCGACCATCTCTTCTTTGGATTTAATACTTACCAAGGTATCCAATTGATCATCACCAATATAAACCGCCTCTTCTATAAAGGCTCCTTTAAGTAAAGGCTTGTCGGACTTCTTTCTAAAGCTCTTGATCAACTTTGCCGGTCCGTTGCCCGCTTCGGAAAACATTAAGGAGGTATTGCCTTTCAATACTCCCGGAAGTTCCCCAAATTCCTTATCGGAAGCTTCCATAGCTTTTGCAAGCAAGGTATTCTTAACAACTGCAAGTTTTACGTTCGCCTTAAAACATGCCCTTCTTAAATCGGAGGTCATAGTAGCATCCAAGCCCGAAATATCAGCCAGATATATGGTAGAACTATTGGCCAACTGAGCAGTTAAATCCTCTATAACGTTCGCTTTTTCTTCTCTTGTCATAATAAAAACTTTTAACTACCTGTTAACCAACTTTTGGGTCCAATTGAACACTTGGGCTCATTGTACTGGACATGTAAACACTTTTCATGTAAACACCCTTCGCCGCGGTCGGTTTTAATTTATTAAGCGTATCCAACAATTCCTGTACATTGTCCGCAATTTTATCGGCCGTAAATGATGCTTTGCCAACTGCTGCGTGTACAATCCCTGTTTTATCCACTTTAAAGTCAATTTTACCCGCTTTTACATCCGATACCGCCTTAGCAATATCCATTGTAACGGTACCCGTTTTTGGATTGGGCATTAATCCCCTTGGTCCTAAAACTCGTCCTAAAGGTCCTAGTTTGCCCATTACGCTTGGCATAGTGATGATAACATCGACATCTGTCCAACCGCC
>JBCBZE010000276.1:0-4819 GCA_039815505.1 Bacteroidota bacterium
TAAACCGGGCAATTTGAAGGTTGGAGCCGGCAATTTCACTGGCCGTTTTGGCATTTTGTTGTTGTTCCAAGGTTCCGACCGTATCACGATATAAATTCGTTGCACGTTCCAAATCGCGTACCGATTTGTCATAGGTGTTTTGTGCACCGACTACTTGGGCGTTGATTTCGGTAAGGTTGAGACTGCCCAACCGTTGTCCTTTTTTAATCGTTTCCCCTTCCTCGACCTGAAGGTTCGCAACGATACCACCAATTTTAAAGGAAAGAACTATTTCTTCTTTAGATAATAGGGTACCCGTCGCCGTAATGGGTTGTACATCCAACAAACTTTCTATATGCTGCACCCCTACATTCTTGTAGTTCCCCGTTTTAGTGGTTTCGTCATTGGTGTATTCTTTTTTACAGCTGTAAAACAGGGCAACAAGTACCACCAATACGGTTAAAATTTTATTTCTCATGACTATATGTTATTTTGTGTTATTCTTAAAAGGTTGGCTTTAGCTATTTTGATGTTGAACCGTGCTATGGATTCATTAAGTTGCGCCGTGGTAAGATCTGTTCTTGCTTCGTTGAAGGTCACCAAAAGCACCTGTCCTTGTTTGTATTTTGCTTCGATGATCTTGAAGTTTTCAGTGGCACTTTTAAGCTGTGACAATTGAGACCCGTACACTGCCAAGGATTCTTCGTACTCGTAATAACCTTTTGAAGCTTCTAGAAGAATACTGTTCTCAACTTCGGAATAATCGGTTTCCAATTGCTTTTTTTGCAATTTAGCCCGGTGTACTTTGGCTTTGTTACGACCACCCTGAAAAATGGGCCAGGACAGATTAAAGCTTATTAAATAATAGTCCTGGTTTTGATCAAAATCATACCCAAAACCTTGATATCCAAATTCTGCGGCGGCACTGACATCGGGAATGAGATACCCTTTGTTTCGTTTTATTTCGAACTTGTTCGCCGCAATCCCGTTTTTAATACTTTCCAACTCACTCCTATTGGCAAGTGCTGATTTTTGCAGTGCCAAAAGATTATACTTGGCATTATTTTGCCGTAAGGATGTATCAATACGAATTGGGGACTCTAAATCTTTGTTCAACAGGAAGTTGAAAAAATTTCGGGATACCGCTATATGCTTTTGTACTGTAGCCAATTGTGCCTCAATTTGATAGCTTTGCGCTTCAGCGTTGTACAATACGTCTTTGGTAGCAACTCCATATTTGACAAATTTTCCGTTGACCCTTACCAGTTCTTTCACAATGAGACGTGTACTGTCCAATATGGTTTTCTGCTCTACAAGTTTCAAATGATCATAATAGGCTTTGCGTATCTCAAAGGAAAGTTCGTTCTTATAGGCTTCTTCCCTAGCTTGGTTAACCGAGATCTGTGCCTTGCTCGCCTTGTAACCGTAGTAGATATCCGTATTTAGAATAGGCTGTACGATCCGTAATTTGGTTTCATGAAAATCATTTGGTAGAAGTTGTTCGCTGACGTTGGCCAAATCGGTCGGGAATTGATTTGAGTTCGTCAATTGGTTCAAGGTGGCGTATGCCGGATTGAATAAATCCCCAACAGGAATGTCTATGGTACGCCCACCGTCTGCGAGCGTATAACTTGCATTAAATGAGAAATCTGGCAAGAAGCGGCTTTTTGCTATTTTACCTTCCTCATTGGAGATGTCTGTGCCAAGGCGTTCTTTTAGGTACTGGCGATTGTTAAGTAGCCCTTCCTCCACATATGCTTCCAACTTGCCTTGGGTATATGCGAACATGCTGCACAGTAGCAAGGAAGACATTATGTATTTTAGCTTTTTTTTCATGTTGATCGTATTAAAATGATGCCATCATAACATCAGGATTAGATTGTATAGGCTATTTATATGTTGTACATACAACATTTGTATTAAATTTTTTTAAAGCATCCTTTTTTCCAAATTTTGAAGACTGCCCATTCCTTCATCATTCAATTTCCCCACAAGGATATCCATAGCCTTTTCCCATTTGGGAATTAACCTTTTTGTCAACTCCATACCTTTATCGGTCAGTTCCACTTCAGGTCTATACTCGTTTGTTCGCAACACCAGGCCCTGCTTCTCCAAAAGCTTGAAGTTTCTACTTATCGTGGACCGTTCCAGACATAAGGCCTCTCCTACCTTTCCTTGCTCCACGCTACCCATTTCATGTAAGGTAAAGAGCAGTGTTACTTGATTCTCCGTAATTTTATGGTCGCTCAAGACCTTTCTTATGTGACCGTCCGCTATTCGAGAGAGGCGTCTCAACCTAAATCCAACACAATGACTTAATGCATATTTCATAGAACAAAGATAAATTTATATGTTGTATATACAACTTTATTAACTTTTAATTAACAATTACCTTTCTTATCCATCAGCGTTTTTTGATCTATTTATCCCATGTATTGACCCAATAATCATATCCTCTCCCCTGTTGCACCTCTACTTTTGAAGTATCTATTAAACCCCTTAATGATGAGTTTAAAAAAGCCAAATGTAAACGCTTCCTCAGAGATTCTTATAAATGTACCCATCGCAAAAATATGGCAAGTACTAGCAATAGAATTTGGTGACATTGGTAAATGGGCATCCGGCGTAGATGCTTCAGAAGGTTCCGGTGCCCCCATAAATGGTAGCGTTTGTTCAGAACGATCTTGTAAAATCAGTGCTACCGGATTTAGCGACACCAAAGAACGAATAACAGTTTACGATAGCGATGGGTATATTCTTAAGTATACTCTGTTCCACGGTTTACCTGGCTTTGTAAAAGATGCCTACAACACTTGGCAACTTTTTCCAAAAGGGGACTCTACCACATTGGTCAAAGCGAATACCGAAATGCGGGCTACTGGAATCATAGGCACACTTATGAAAGGTTTTATGACCAAGAGTACGCAAAAAGTATTGAATGCGATGTGCGAAGAGCTCAAGTATTATTTAGAAAATGGTGAGCCGCATCCCAATAAAGTCAAAGCTATCGAGAAATACAATAGAAAAAAGAAGAAATAGAAATCAAAAAAGTAATCGTAATGAAAAGAATGAAAAAAAATGGAGTTATGCTCCTCTCACTTATGCTGCTATCCGCCTTGGTTCCAGAACTAAGTTCAGTGCAGGCTGCAACCGAAGATAAAAAACCAAATGTGGTCGCAACTGCAGAAACTGTAATCAAGGCCCCCATTAAAGATGTTTGGGCCATATTGGCCGAAGATTGGGCGGGTATCGGAAAATGGTCTTCTGGCGTATCACATTCACAAGGATTTGGTGAACCCATTGGCGGTTCGGACTATACGATACGGGCCTGCGAAATTACCGCTGCTGGATTTGATGATACCAAAGAAGAAATCTTAGAATACGATGCCCAAAACCATTTAATAAAGTACGAACTTGCCGATGGTCTACCAGGTTTTGTAAAGGATGCCATTAATGTATGGACCTTGGAAGAAACATCAGAAGGAACCCTCATTAAAGGTAAAACAACCATGAGAGCCACAGGCCTAATGGGTTTCATGATGAAAGGCATTATGAAAAGTGCCACACGAAAAGCCTTGGAAAGTATGGCAAGGGAACTAAAACACTATGTTGAAACTGGAGCGCTTCACCCTGATAAAATTGAATCTAATGGGAAAGTAGCAAAGAAAGATGCCAAAATGCGTAAAAAGGTGGTCGTTGTTGAAGTGGAGCACGAGATTGATGCTTCCGCAGATAAGGTCTGGGAAATCATAGGCGAGGGTTTTGCCGATATTTCAAATAGCAATCCTGATTGCCCACATTCAGAATGGGCAGAAGGTTTTGATACCGCAGAAATTGGAGCGAAGCGTATTATGTATATGACCGATAGTAGGGAGAAGAAGTATTTTGTTGATGAAATAGTCAAATTTGACCCAGAAAACAGGCATATCACCATCGAGGTAATCAATAAAAAGGGCTTCCCTTTGAATGTGGAATATACTTGGGTAAATATGGATGCCGCAAAAATCTCCGAAAATAAAACGGTATTAAAAATTCGTTTTAATTATCTTACTAAACCTAGATTCTTGAAAGGTCTTGCGAAAGGTGGAATGCGAAAAGCGTTCCAGAAATATGCTCATGGTATAGATTACCACGCAGAAACTGGAGAAGTGGTTACAGAAGAAAAATGGGAAGAAATCAAACATTTATATAAGTAATACGCTGTGATATTAGCACAAAGACATTTAGAATTGCATGGAAAGGCCGTCATTAGCCATTTTACCTTTTCTCCGCCATTGATCGCTGCTGCCAATTTGGATAATACGGCCTGTTTTATATTTCCTATCCGCACAAAAGGTAATTTGTATAGAGCTGATGGAAAAACAGAAGTTGACAATATGCAAGGTGTGTTGATGAAGTGTGGTACGTATGTGAACAAATGGTACAATATGGAAGAGGAAAAAGTATCCGAGGTCGTTATTTTACGGTTTCATCCCAAGCTTATGGAACAACTACTTTCCAATACCGACATTGCTTCCTTTGAAAGCAAAAATCGTATTGGACCGATGAATGCCGTAGTAGACTTAGATCATTTATTGACAAAATATTTGGATAGTTTGTTTTTCTATTTTGATAATCAAGAACTCGCCACGGAAGAATTGGTTGCACTTAAAATAAAGGAGTTGACACTTCTCTTGCTCAATAGTAGAAACCCCAATCCCATTATAGAGTTATTTTCTTCTCTCTTTCATCATGAAAAACATACGCTAGCGACTATGGTCAGGGCAAATTTGTTCGAAAATATTTCATTGGATGAAATGGCCGCCATCGCCAATATGAGCCCCTCAACGTTCAAAAGAAA
>JBCBZE010000204.1:0-6287 GCA_039815505.1 Bacteroidota bacterium
AACACTTTTTGGTCTTAAGACCAATGGCCGTATCGAAAGTATCCTTATGAGCCTACCGCCCCAAGTGCAATGGCATTACGATCATCATCCGGAAAAAGGAAGTGAAGAAGAGCGGTTATTACAGGTATTAAGACATCCTAAGGATTGGTTGTAAATCTTCTTTACTTCCAAGTTACCGCTTTCTCGGAAACTTCCTTAAATTGATACATAATATGGGAGATTCTGGCTTTTAAAAGCTCCTTTCTTCCCTTCATTGTTCGGGTATACAACAATTTGGAACGATCTACGTACAGCTTCCAGTATTTATGAAAAAGTTGGGCGTCCTCTTTCTTTTTGCCAAAAATTTGGGGTACTGCATAATAACTGCGTAGGCCCCATTTGCGCTTAAACCAACTGCTATATACAAGCAAATATCGAGGATTGTCTATCGGTGCCATAACTTCTTCCAAAAGGTTTACAAACAAGGTGCTCTCATGTTCGGTTGCTCCCTTTAGATAACATACAAAAGTTCCGTTATCAAACTGTTCCACTACCAAATTCAGGGATTCCATTGAAGTGGTAAGGTAATTTGCCTCCGACAGGGATTTCATTAGGGCCTCCCCTACTTTTTTTGTCTTTTTAAACACATTTCCGAACAAAAAATATAGTCTTAAGGCCTTAAAAGTTTTAGGAGCAAATGCAATTAGTATCCCCGCGATTAAAAAGTAAAGAAACTGTAAGGCTCCTTTTTGCATCAAAGTGCCCATGTTTTTTGCAAGGAACTCGGGTAAGAATAGGCAAAGACCTCCAACAATCTCTATAAAAAGATATTTCACAACATTTACGGAATACATTTTCTTAGTCTCCTTAAAAGGAACTTTATCCAAATAGGGGAATTTTAATTCCCTCACCAATACACTGCCCGCTGATATGGCATCTAACCAACGTTTCTGAAGGGATGCTCTATCGGAAGCGGCTTGAATCATCCGATTATTGAGGGTTTCCAGATTGATATCGGGATTAAAGAATTTTGGAACAGGCAAACGGTCCAACCCGTTTTCAATGTAGGGAACGTCCGTAAGGGATACCCCCGAGAAAGCTTCAAATCTTCGGGTCAATTTCTTAAAATCCTTGCCTCCGTCCTCAATTGTGGGATCCAAACATGCCAAGTGCCAAACATTTCCGGTTTTATGTCCGTTATTGGGATCTATTCGTATCGCCCTGCCCCTCATTTGATTGGAAGAAACAAAGGAACCCACATAAGAAGCTAGAACAAGCGTATTTATAGTCGGAGCATCCCAGCCTTCTCCCAAAAGTGATTTTGTACCGATAAGTATTTTAATGGTTCCTTCTTCAAAAAGACGTGTTACTGTGGCAACGATGGAATTTTTTCCCTTTCCATGGGACGATATCATGTAAAAATCGGGAGCCACGTCCATTGGTGCACTCCTAAAAAATGCTTTATTTGTTCGCCTTTCAAATTCAATGAAGGCCGATAGGTGTAGTATTACCAAAGAACCTGTAAGCACGCCTAAATGTTCTTTGTTAGGTATACTGGTACGTAAATATTGAAAGATCGAAACCACCCCCAGCTTGTTTAATTCTTTTGGATCTTTTCCTGAATAATCCAGGAACTCTTTTCGAATAAAATCGGTAAGCACCACTGCTCTCAGGTCAGTGGAAAGTGTTTTATATTCCGAACTTATTATTGCATTGATACTTCGTAACTTACTAGGACTATTAGCAAGGGAACGATAAAGGTTATCTCCCCCAACAAAGTCTACTTTTTTATTTTCCAACACACCTATTTTTCGAAGTTTACTTTCCAAATTGGACAAAAGTTCTTCATTGGTAACGTATAGTTCTCTTTGGGTTATCAATAGATGCTGAAGTAGGACTTGCAGCCATTCATAGGTTAGGTGGGGAAAAACCACTTTACTATCTTCAAATCCCAAAAACTTCAGTTTTTTGAAAGGAATCACCTCACCACTGGCCTTCAAAAAAATCAATATAGCGGAAAAGAAGGATGGGGCGGCATAGATTCCTTCCAATGAAGTTTCGGTAGAATCATAGAAAGGATGCCTTTTCAAGAAGGTCTTAAAATAGGTGTCGGCCAACAAGCTTTCCATAAAGTCCAGAATACGCTCCCGGTATTTCACGATAAACCTGATCTGTACATCATCTGGCCTCGAGAAGTGGATAAAATCCTGATGTGGACATAGATCACCGTTCCGGATGAGATCCGGAACCGCAATTTCGTCATCAATGGGTCCGCACAGTTTAAAGTATTTATCAACTTCGCTTGGGGAACTGTCGTATGGAGGGGTCGCCGTCAATGAAATGATGGTAAGTCCGGTGATCTCTTTGAGAATGTATAAACATTTCCACCATTCGCTTTTCAAATGATGGGCCTCGTCCAAAACAATGGTTCCAATATTGTTTTGGGCAACAAATTTGGACAAGTCTATTTTGTCAGAACCCGCCAAAAGCTTTTTATGCAAAGAATGTAACGATTGGTATGTGGAAAAGGTGATTAGCTTTGGTTCCCTGATATTTATGGTATAGTTGGTAAACGAGGTATCCTTTAAAAAAAAATCCTCCATACGACTCTTCCATTGGTTTCTAATGGTAATGGTAGGAGAAAGTACCAAGGTGACCTTATCTACCCTTCGTAACATTTCTAACCCTAATATTGTTTTTCCAGAGCCAGGCGGGGCTACAAGATGTAGATGGTTATCCTCCATGTGTTCTTGAAAATGATTCAAAAACTTTTGTTGATAACTGCGCCAAGTGAACTTAAATTTTAAAATCTTGGAAATCGTGCTCAAGAAAAAAGAAGATTTGGTGATTATTTAACGATTATAAGTACTTTTGATTTTACGAAAATAGAAAATAAAATGTACCCACTTACACGTAATCGTAGACTCCGATCAAGTTCGGCCATTCGTAATCTGGTCCAAGAAACCAAATTGAGTTCCAATGATTTTCTGGTTCCACTTTTTGTGGTAGAGGGAAAAAACGTGAAGGAAGAAATCCCTTCTATGCCCGATTACTATAGATTAAGCTTGGATTATTTGGCAAAGGAAATAAAGGAATTATGGGACATGGGTCTTTGTGCCGTACTCCTTTTCGTAAAGGTTCCGGATAACCTAAAAGATAACGAAGGAACGGAAGCTTTGAATGCAGATGGGTTAATGCAGAGAGCTATTAAAACCGTTAAAAATAGTTGTCCGGACATGTTGGTCATGACAGATGTAGCCTTAGACCCCTATTCCTCCTATGGACATGACGGTATCGTTAAGAACAATGAGATACTGAACGATGAAACTTCCGAAGTCTTGGCGGAAATGAGCGTGTCCCATGCAGAGGCCGGTGCTGATTTTGTAGCGCCTAGCGATATGATGGACGGTAGAATACTTACTATCCGTGAAGCGTTGGAAGACGAAGGATTCATCCATACCGGAATTATGAGCTACAGTGCTAAATATGCGAGTGCCTTTTACGGCCCGTTCAGGGATGCCTTGGATTCCGCTCCCGGATTTGGGGACAAAAAAACCTATCAAATGGATTATACCAATCGGTTTGAAGCCATCAAGGAAACTGAAATGGATATAGACGAAGGAGCGGATATCGTAATGATAAAGCCCGGACTTTGTTACCTCGATATTGTACGTGAGATAAAGAACGAAGTGGATGTTCCGGTCGCTGTATATCAGGTCAGTGGCGAATACGCCATGCTAAAGGCCGCTGCCGAAAAAGGCTGGTTAGATCATGATGCCGTAATGATGGAACAGCTTATAGCAATTAAGCGGGCAGGAGCCAATATTATTGCCAGTTACTTTGCAAAAGATGCGGTAAACCTATTGCGTTAGTCACCACATGGTATGGTTAAACCGCTTATCCTTGAACAAGTTGGTATCGGTCATAAATAATCGCTACTTTTAGATATATCAAAACAATTGTATGGGACTTCTTATATTTTATGCCCTGATTTCCATCTTCTTTTCGTTTCTCTGCTCTATTTTGGAAGCAGTTTTACTTAGCGTTACGCCAACTTTTATTAATTTAAAAAACAAGGAAGGAAAAGCGTATGCATCGGGGCTGGAAAAGTTAAAGAAAGATGTGGACAAACCTCTTATTGCCATACTTACATTGAATACGGTGGCACATACGGTCGGTGCTATTTTAGTTGGTGTACAGGCCAAAGTGGCCTACACGGAAATCTACGGTAGTACAACAAGAACCATTTTAGGGGTTGAATTTACAGAAGATCTCATGGTAGGGGTGGTTTCCACTATCATGACCATTCTGATATTGGTTGCGTCAGAAATTATCCCTAAAACCATAGGCGCCACGTTTTGGAAACAGTTGGCCAATTTTACGACCAAGGCCCTGAATATAATGGTTTGGGTCTTAAAATGGACAGGCCTTCTGTGGGTATTACAGCTTTTTACCAAACTTATTGGCAAAAAAGGACATCACGGCAGTGTCCTAAGTAGAGAAGATTTTACTGCTATGGCCGATATTGCCCAAGAAGAAGGTGTTTTTCAGGAATCCGAATCCAAAGTCATCAAAAATCTTTTGAGATTCGATGAAATTCTGGCCAAACATGTGATGACCCCCAGAACAGTGATGAAGGCAGCCTCTGAAAGCATGACCATTACCGACTTCTTTAATGCAAATCCCAAACTACGCTTTTCACGAATACCTATATATGGTGAAAGCATGGATACTATCACGGGTTTTGTTTTAAAGGATAATGTGTTGGAAGAAATCATTCACAAAAATGGAAAGGCTACCTTGTCCAGTATAAAAAGGGACATTTTTATAACCAAAAGAGATACCCCTATACCGCAACTATTTGAAACCTTGGTCTCCACTAGGGAGCACATTGCACTGGTTGTGGATGAATTTGGTTCCGTAAGCGGTTTAGTGACCATGGAGGATGTGATAGAAACACTTTTAGGCCTGGAAATCATGGATGAAAGCGATAATGTAGAGGATTTACAACTTTTGGCCCGTAAAAATTGGGAAAGCAGGGCAAAGCGATTGGGTATCATAGAAGAAAATACGGAAATTGAATAAAATCCATGGAAATTGTCTACATACAAACTCCTTTAGGAGTCGCCAAACTGGAAGGCAATGAAAATGGATTGGCAGCCATTACCGTCCTAAACAACGACGAGATCATTAGTGCCACAATACCCGAAGTAATGGAAGATGCCGTTTATCAACTTCAAGAATATTTTGAGGGTAGACGCCAAAGCTTCAGTTTATCCTTAAACCCCCAAGGAACCGATTTTCAGAAAAAAGTATGGGTAGCTTTACAAGAAATCCCATATGGTAAAACCCTTTCCTATTTGGAACTATCCAAGAAACTTGGTGATGTAAAAGCCATTCGAGCTGTTGCGGCGGCGAATGGAAAGAACCCGTTATGGATTGTAATTCCATGTCATCGTGTGATTGGCAGTGATGGTTCTTTAACAGGTTATGCCGGCGGCTTACATCGTAAAAAATGGCTTTTGGAGCATGAAAGTCCCGCTAGACAACAAAGCCTTTTTTAGTTTCAACAAACCGCTCGGTCTACCCCGTTCGGAGTAAGGTGTTCTATCTTTAAAAAAGAAGAAGTTCGTCGATTTTTTCCTCTCTATTATCTCATGATACTACCAAGAAACCTTGAATTACCGATACCATTAACCGACTATGGAGTCGGTTTACAAGATTATCAGTTACAACTGATAGCGCTGAGTTCATTGCCATCGGAAACGGCGTCGGATTGATTGAACGATGAGTTGAAACCGCTCTTTGATTTCAGATCGAGCGCTGCCTTCATTTCCTCGAACGAAGGGGAGACCCCGGTCTCTTTCAGGCGACTGTCGATGAAGCGCAGTAGTTCGAACTGTTTGGCCGTCAGCATCGTTCGCTCTCCGTTCACTGGAACATGACAGGAACGAATAGGGGTCGTATCAGGCCCTGTCAAGCCGGATGATGGGCACCGACTCGCCGGCTTTCTTGGGTTCCGCCCCCGGCGGCCTGATGATGAGCGCGTCCGCATGCGCGAGTGCGGCCAGCTGGCCGCTATCCTGCACATCGAGTGGGTGAACGGCGCCGTCCGTCATCGTCGCCCGCAGATGGTCGCGGCGCGGCCCGTTGGCGGGAAGCGGCACGCCGAGGGGTGCCTCGACCTCGTCTGCACTGTCGGTGCGCCCGGCCAGCGCGTACAGCATCGGGCGCAGGAACAGCGCCGCGCAAATATAGGCGGAGACCGGATTGCCGGGCAGGCCCACGATGCGCGCGTCGCCCAGATG
>JBCBZE010000330.1:0-3858 GCA_039815505.1 Bacteroidota bacterium
GACCGTTGGGGTCTTGAACATACCCCGATGCAGCTCTTTGTTGAACCTCCAGTAAAAACCAAGATCGTCATCCAGTTGCTTGTTGGCCGCTGTTTCCGGCACCCCGATAACTTCTTTTTCCGTTTCCATAAAAAATGGTGGAACCGTACCATTGGTCAATGGAATAAAGTGGCAAGTAGCACAAAGTGCTTTCCCCATATACAGGTTAAAACCTAGCTTTTCCTCCTCAGTAAAGGTATCTTCCTCGCTCCTGATGTTTTTATCGAACTTGGAATTAAAGCCATTCAGGGTAGAGATATAAGCAGATAACGCTTTTATGATTTCATTGTTCCTGGCACCAATTCCTCCATAGGCTTCCTTAAAAAGCTTAACATATGTGGAATCTACCAAAATATCTTTGGAAAATTGATGAACACTGCTGTCGAACTCTTGATCATTGGTAAACACTGAGGTAATCTGATCCATAAGATTAGGTGAGCGTCCGTCCCAGAAGAACCCTTTTTGAAAAGCGGCATTGATCACGGTAGGTGAGTTTCTTTGCAAGGGTTTTCCATTTTTATCCAGGTTTACCATCATGCCATCGGCATAGCCTTTTTCCGGATTATGGCAGGTAACACAGGCCATTTTTCCATTTTCGGATAGATTGGGGTCAAAAAACAATTTTTCCCCTAAGGCTATTTGTTCCTTGGTCGCATTTCTATTGATAGCCGGCGTAAAAAAATCTACGTTAAACGAATCTTCTTCAAAAAACGTAGGTGCATCAAAATTAAAAGGTTTGTTATCCACACCTTCCCAAAGCCCACTTTCTTTTCTAATAGCCACCCAGTTACGGGTAATGGGATTCATATGTTCCCTTATAAAAGTATACCGGTCAAACGTATCGAAATCCATATTGGATCGCACAAATATAACGGCTTTGTCTATGCTTGCTTGGAACTCTTTATCCAATGGCCCATTTTTTTCTTGGATAATGCTTCGAATACTGTTATTGTAGACTTCTTGCAGACTTTGCAAGGAAATAATGGTCTCCTCGAAACCAAGATGGCTTACCGGTGTATCAAAACCTGAAATGGAAAGACTAATGATACGCAACAACTGTTGATGTGTGGAAACAAAAAAACGTTGTGGATTTAACTGTCGTTTTTGTATGTTTTGTTTTAAATTATTCAATAATCCTTTTGTTATCCGAATCTCATCTTGATAGCGTTCCCTACTGCTAGGACCCTCATAAATACTTTCTTCTATTTTTTGAAGCCCTAGCGGTAACAATACTTTTTGACTATCATCTGTTAAGATAGGAAGGGCCGGACCATTGGCCCTATGGCCAATTTCAGGGTTGAGGTATGCCGCATAGGGTTCCGCTTTTTTAAACGTCTTGCGCGCTTCGGCAAAAACGATCTTGGCTTCTGGACTCCCTTCGGGTATCTTGGCCAAACTGTCCAAACAGGCAATGGATTGGGTAATGTTGGTTAAATAAAAATTCTGGGCATATGCCCAATCAATGCCAGATAAAGGTTTATTGGCTATGGCAATTTCTTGCGCCTTATTGGGCTTTTCCCTGCAGGAAGAAGCAATGAGGAATACAATCGTAAGGACAAAACGTACACTATAACTTAGTTTCATTTCAGAGCAATTTTAAAATAAGCAAAGACCTCCATTAAAAATGGAGGTCTTTAAAATAATTACTACTATATTATCTAGGCACACCGCTGAGGATAACGATTTGAGAACCTTGATCATCTTCACGCGCACCTCTAGCTATGGCATCAGGTCTGGTGTTCATATCATGGCCATCCAAGTTCATAAAATCAGGGCTCTCCCAATAGTGCGGCTGCAAGGCCAATAAAAAAGTTCCTGGCTCTCCAACCTTATCGGAGATATCTATCATAGAACCGAATTCACCATTTAATCCGGTACTTCCTTCAGGATCTAAATCCTGTCTAACGATCAATTCTAAAAATACTTTGGCGTTACCCCCATTAAGATCGGTTTGGTAGATGTATGCCGCATGTCCCCTATCAAAAGAATTTGGGTCTTCTTGCAAATAAACAAAGTTTTCCGTTACAACAATGTTGTCCGGACTCTGTAAGGATGCCAAGTTACCGTCCATGTTGTTGGTATCTGTATTCCCACTAATAATTTGGGTTATTTTCCCGGTAAAAGGAGAATCTTCGTCCAGCTCCAATTTATACGCTGTTCCCCAATCGTTATATGTTCCCCTGCCTGGACCTCTGCCGGTTACCGCAACAAATACGTTTCTACCATCCGCATCGGAACCTTTTTGATAGTCAACATCCTCTACTCGCATAAAAGCGGAAGCATTGACGGCTACGCAAGCGTCTTCCATCTCGTCTTTTGTAAGTGCAGCACCGCCCACGATTTCCACAAATTCAAAATCATAGGTAACCCCAAAATCAAGATTGGATTCGTTATAGATAGTACCTCCGTCTACATCCAATACGCCACCGGCACCATCTGAAATTTGTTTTAAGCGCAATACATATATTTTCCCACCGTTCAAGTCTCCATTTCCATTTTCGGAATAGTACAAGGTAATTTGTCCTTCTGATCCACTAGAATCGTCATCACCTCCTATAATTACGGTTTTACCTGCATATGCGTCCCTTGGTAATGGCACGGCATTTTCCCAAGCGAACTCACCCAGGGCATCCAAACCAAAATCAGCGGTTGGGGTGGGTACGGCCTGGTATGGATCTATACCTTTAACGTCATAGTTAAAACTTTCGGAAGCGGAAAGGAAAAGATCTTGGGCGCCGCCATGGATACTTCGTTCCCACATAGTACCGGAACACTGACGGGCAAAATCATCAACGCCGGAATTTAATAGATATTCACCGGAAGTTGGGGTAAGATTTTCATCCAAATGAATTCTTGCGACTGCATAATCATCCTCACAGTTTATAAGATACACGTATCCATCACCATCAGGAAGGAACCCAGCTCCGTCCGCCGCACCGGCCATTTGAAAATCTCCCAACACATCGGAAGTGCTTATCAAAGAATACGCCTCAACAAAGTTAAATTGGGGCTGGATGGCGACCAAAGGCTCAAGGTTTGACTTGTTTTCAAAAATCGTTCCCGTAGCTTCTCCGTCGTCGTCACCGCCAACGAAATCGTCAAGATCATCACAAGAGACAAAGGCTGCCAAACCTGCAAATAGTAACAAATTTTTTAGTTTTTTCATTTTTTTAAAGTGTTTTTAGGAAATTAGTTTTTCTTTTCCTCAAAGTTATTTAGGCATGGCGCAAAACCCGTTAACTTAGTGTGGTGATAAATTGAAGTTAAGGTCATGTTAACGTTAAATGGTTAACATAATGTTATTATCTAGAACAGGTCTAATTAATGGTTTTCCCACGAGATGGAATACACCGGAAAGCGAAGAAGTGTTCGGGCTATTACATGTAATATGGTAAAAAACAATTTTAGTATTCGGCGAACCCGTATGCAGGTTCAAAATCCAAGGTGATTTTTTTGCCACCTTGTGCTATGGAACTATAAATGGCCTCCACAATCATCATGTCCCTTTTTCCCATTTCCCCAGGAGCCACATTAGGAGTTCCCTGAAGAATATGTTTGGCAAAATCGTCCATTTGTAGTTTTTGTTGGCTTTCTTGCGGGAAATTAAGTTCTCCATTCGAAGTTCTTCCGGCCAAGGGAATATAGGTGCTCGCCGGATCTAGTTGAAACCAACCCCGGTCACAGGAGGCAAAAAGTCTATTTGCCCTAACATTATGGGAAGTCATTATGGATCCCGTGGCCCCATTCGGAAATTGGAACTGTGCAGTGATCGTTTCATCGGTATCCTTAAAGTAATCAGGTCTGGTACTGAATTCCTGA
>JBCBZE010000329.1:0-3870 GCA_039815505.1 Bacteroidota bacterium
ACTATGGACTGGTATAAACAGGTATCAAATGCAGTATGGAAGAAGTGTCAAATTACTCTTAAGTAAAAAAACAGAAACTGAATATGGAATATGATCGCAGGGAATTTATTCGTTTTTTAGGTAAGGCCAGTATAGGAACCGTTATAGTACCGCCTTTTTTGATAGGTTGCGGGAATATGGCGGTCCCGACCGATAAAACGTTTAAAGCAAATAACTTGGTCTTGGAAAAACTACGGGAATTGCCCATTGAGGGGCTTTTACCGTCCAATAAAGATGATCTGTTGTTGGCCAATGGATTGGAGTATCACGTCATTGTACGATGGGGCGATGAAATTGGACAACAAGATCGTTTTGGCTTTAACAACGATTTCACTTGTTTTATCCCCTTTGACCATGATAATCCAACCGATGGTCTATTATGGGTCAATCATGAGTATGTCAATACGTTGTTTGTTTCCGGGTTTGATATGCATCAATATAAAAATCCGGAAGAACAAAGAACAAAGGAACAAGTGGATAAGGAAATGTACAATGTGGGTGGAAGTATCGTTCGCATAAAACAAACCGATGGGAAGTGGAAAGTTATCAAAAATGACCCCCATAATCGTCGTATTACCGCCAAAACCCCTATGACGCTTAACTGGGACCATCCTATCAAAGGAACTTCTACCGTTATTGGAACCCACAGCAACTGTTCAGGCGGGATTACCCCTTGGAAGACCTTTTTGACTTGCGAAGAGAATTATGACAGTTTTTTTGGAGAAACGATCTATGGGGAGGATAATCAACCCGTTCATCGGCCCAGTTCATACAACTGGGAAAAATTTTATCCCTATCCACCAGAGCATTACGGCTGGGTAGTAGAGGTGGACCCAAAGCAAGGTACGGCCCAAAAGCACATAGCAATTGGCAGATACGCCCACGAGTGCTGTACATTGTATGAATTGGCAGACAAACGTATAGTGGCTTATTCCGGTGATGATAAAAACAATGAACATCTATATAAATTCATCTCCTCTAAACCAGGTTCTTTAAAGGAAGGAACACTCTATGTTGCCGACACCATCAAAGGAAAATGGCTTGCTCTTGATTGGGAAAATCAAACTGCGCTAAAGGAAAAATTTAAAGATCAGACCGAGGTTTTGATTCGTACCCGGGAAGCGGCCAAAATAGTGGGGGCCACTGAACTCAATCGCCCTGAAGATATTGAAATAGACCCCTTAACGGGGAGCGTTTTTGTATCCCTTACCAATAATTATGGGAAAAATGATTTCCACGGGTCTATTTTAAAAATTGAAGAGACAGATGGCAAGTACGATAGTCTAACCTTCAAGGCTTCGACCTTTATGGCCGGCGGAGAAAAAACCGGATTTTCATGTCCCGATAACCTTGCATTCGATATGGCGGGCAACCTATGGTTTACCTCCGATATGTCCGGTAGCAAGATGAACAAAAAGGATGGGCCCTATATGGAATTTAAGAACAATAGTCTTTTTGTGGTTCCACGTCATGGAAAAGATCAGGGTAAGATCATTCGCCTAGTTTCTGCCCCAAATGATGCCGAGCTTACCGGCCCTTGGTTTTCACCGGATGGAAAAACCTTGTTTCTTAGCGTACAGCATCCCGGTGAGCAAACCATGGATACAGCTCAGCCTACCAGTAAATGGCCCTTTGATGCAGATGGCATACCCAAACCTGCAGTAGTGGCCATTACAGGTGATCTCATTGAAAAGATGAACAAGTTGCATGTCTTGGAGAATAGCTAAGTAAAGCCAGTATGTTGTTTAACAACTTTTATAAGCGTAAAATCACAACGTTGCTACCAAGCCATGTTTTCCAACATTGAAATTAGCGACATTCCCGCGGCGGCCCCGGAAATAAAAAGGTTCCATTCCCGGTGTTTTACCTTAAAAATATGGAGGAAAAGGAAGGCGATGCCCACGATAAAAAGGACTATCAATAATTGCCCCAATTCTATCCCGATATTAAAACCCAATAAGGGCACCACAATATCGGAAGGGTCCATAATCAACGCTTTGAAATAATTGGAAAAGTCCATCCCATGGATCAATCCAAAGAACAGGGCCATGGCATAATTGCGTTTCATTTTTATGGCTTTTTCCATTTCATCGAAACCGATTACGTTATGGAGGGCGGTCAAAAATATGGTTAAGGGAATTAGGAATTTGATGATACTGGAAGGAATGGAAAAGATATCCAAGGATACTAAAATCAAGGTTACGCTGTGACCAATGGTAAAGGCCGTAACCAAAATGAGTATTTTACGCCATTGCTGAATACGATAGACCGCACAAAGCGCCACTAAAAAAAGAATGTGGTCATACCCCGCCAAATCGGCAATGTGCTCAAAACCCAATTTCAGATAGAAGTTAAATGGATGCATATTAGAATTTGAGTTGGTGAACGGATGTTTTTTTGTTGAGCATCATACTCTCGGATGTTCCGCCTACATGCACATATACGATGTTGTTTTGATCAAAGAAAAGATCGGTAAAAACTGCGTTCTTAATTTCCAAAGTGCGCAGTGCTGTAGGTTGTCTATACTCAAAATAGACCCATAAAGCGGTATTTTCCCCCTCTCCGCTTAGCTTTTTGCGCTTTATTTTTAGGTGCACCTTTTTTTCATTCGCCTTTACATAGAAAAATTGATTCAGGTAGTTCAAAAGCAGTTGATCGGCTTTGGCCGATTCATTGGGTTGGCAAAAAGCAAGTTCTTTACTGTTAGGGTCGAACATTATGGCTTCGTTTACATCTGTTAAGAACAATTTTAGATGCACCGTAAGCAATTGTTTATTTTTGGAATACTCGATCTCACAGAGTGATAATCGCAACGGATGAGCCGTAGTTTGTACAGAAAAAAGTAGGGTCGATAAAATTAGCCACCATCGAAACAAATCCTATACCTTTAATCGTTATGCCGCTTCCTTGTCCTGCAGTTCTTTTGCAACGGCCTGTACTTCTTTGAACACGCGGATTAAGTTACCGCCCCATATTTTTGCGATCTGCGCTTCGGTATAGCCACGTTTTACCAATTCTATGGTAATGTTCATTACCTCACTGGCATCAAAAACGCCTTCTATTCCTCCTCCTCCGTCAAAATCGCACCCAATACCTACATGGTCTATTCCCGCTATTTTTACCATATGATCAATATGATCAACCACATGCGCAACGGTAGCGGGTGGACTCGGGTATTTTTCATTCAGTTGTCGAAAGGATTCGCGAAGCGCCGTACGCTCTTCCGGAGACATTTCACCAATGGGTTTCATATTTTCGCGTAGTGCCGCCATTGCCGAATCCCGTTGGGTATTTGGAGGTGCCTCGCGTAGGTAATCGGCCAACATCGTCAATTGTACCACCCCTCCGTTTTCTGCCATGAGTTTTAACATATCATCGGTCATGTTACGCTTGTGGTCCGTTACGGCCCTAGCGTTGGAATGGCTCGCAATTATGGGGGCTTTCGATAATTTTATCGCATCATAAAACACGCTGTCGTTTCCGTGGGAAACATCGACCATAATACCTAGGCGATTCATTTCACCTACTACCTTGGAACCAAATTTGCTGATACCCCCATGCTCGGTCCCATTGGGATCGGTAGCCGAATCCGCTAAATCATTATTGGATGAATGGACCAACGTAATGTAGCGTACGCCCTTATCAAAATAAAGTGCGACATTGGCAAGGTCGTCCCCGATCGGATATCCATTTTCAATACCGATATAAATAGCACGTTTTCCTTCTTTTTCCAATGCATATGCATCTTCCGGATTGCGTGCCAAACCAACAATATCGGAATTTCTCCGGGTAGAGGCCACGACCGAATCTATCATTTGAAGACATAGTGCC
>JBCBZE010000032.1:0-17427 GCA_039815505.1 Bacteroidota bacterium
ACACTCATATTCAATGAATTTATAGACAAGTTTAGCCATTTTGTGGGTGGGGACGATGACTATCTGGAAGAAGAACCAAAGGTTTCGGGAGATCCAGATTTAATTGATTCGGGAACCATCATCGATACTACGGCAAAAGAATCGGACAGCACCAACGACAATGACCAGTAAAGGCGAATACAATTGAAACCTTTATACATGATATAAAGGTTTAGCAAACACGTTCGGTTTGCTGAACAACCAAAAACATGCGGCAATGGTTAAAAGCTAAAATTTGGAACAACCCAGGAAGCGATGATTTTATTTTAATTTTAAAAAAGTCTAAATACTCTTAAAGGTATTCGTTAAGTATACCTATAAGTGTATTGGCATCTTGCTCTCCGCTCTGACGCCATACCATCTCCCCTTTTTTGTAGATCATTAAAGTGGGCAATCCTTTGATACGAAGAGCTTGGGAAAGTTCCTTGTTTTTGTCCACATCTATTTTAATAACCTTTCCCTTATCGCCCAAAGCTGCGGCTACATCCCTAAGAACTGGATGCATAGAGGTAGATTGTTCGTTCCACTCCGCATAGAAGTCTAGCAGTACGGGAATCTTTAAATCTATAAGTTCACCAAATTTAGACATATGTAAATCATTGGGTTATAGCCCAAAAGTAAGAAAAAATGTTAAATTAGTAATAGAACCCGTCGTTTTGTGGGGTTTCTTAAAGTTAAATTCAAGTTAAAGATTTCTTTTTTAAAGTGATTACGGTGATTTCCGGCCAGATACCCACCCTACCGGGGTAACCAATAAATCCAAACCCTCTATTTACGTTAATATATTGACCCATTTCTTCATAAATACCTGCCCAATATTTATAGCGCCATTTTACCGGACTCCACTTTACCCAACCTGGAATCTCTATTCCAAACTGCATGCCATGTGTATGCCCACTTAAGGTTAGATGATAATGATACAAATCCTGTATTACCTCTTCCTCCCAGTGGGAAGGATCATGGCTTAATAAAATTTTGAAGTCCTCCTTAGCGATATTCGATACCGCTTTTTTAAGATCCCCGGCCTTCTTAAATCCACCTTTTCCCCAATTTTCCACACCTATCAAAGCTAATTTATCATCTCCTTTTCTCAAGTACCGACTCTCGTTCAACAAGAGATCAAAGCCCATTTCTTTCTGAAGTTTTTTCAAATCCTCGAGATTGGCATTTTTGAGTTCGGCAGTATCCCATTCTATATAATCCCCATAATCGTGATTGCCAAGGACAGAAAATTTCCCATCTTTCGCTTTAAGTTTTGAAAATAATGAGGCCCAAGGCTTCATTTCCTCTGCCTTGTTATTTACCATATCACCCGTAAAAAAAATAACATCGCTATTTTGCCGGTTCACTAGATCAATGGCATATTCAATTTTCTCCCGATTATCAAAACTTCCGCTATGGACGTCCGAAATTTGTGTGATTTGATAGCCGTCAAATCCATCGGGCAAATCATCGAACTCCAAATTGTATTTCAGCACCTTATAATTATATTTCCCCTTATACATACCATAAAGTAAGGCCCCAAAGGGCAATGCGGCAATACCCAAGGCGACTACACTCAAAAACCGGCGTCTTGTTGGGATGGTAAACTCTTGTTCATTGCCAAGAAACTTCTGATAAGCACCTGAAATTAATCGGAAAATATCCTCGGAAAATAGAAAGATAATAGTAATCAATTTAAAGGATAGCATCGCGATCAAAAAACCGAATGCGTAGCTTTTGGGCCTACTTAATACACGACCGGGCTCTGCACCAATGGTAAATTGATAGATAAAATTACCGATTACGGCCAAAGATAGGATCATGAACAAATAATACACCCAAGGAAACCTAGAAGCGGTCTTTAAAGCCTGTAGTACATAAAAGCCCAAGACTAAATAAATGGTTACAAATACGATCCAGCGTAGCATAGTTGTTTTTTTACAAATATATTTCTTTAACAAACCTACGTAATCCTTTTTCATTTTTTTAATGAATCTCCCTATAGACTACCCATTTTTTGGTGATACCGACGAAAATCACTCTTGGTATTTGATTATATTAGTCGTCCGCAAGCCTTAGGACCTATTACGTAGTATTCGATATTTGGTTTCCAAATAAAACAGATCCGGTTATGGCAAGGGCAATAATCTTTGTAGTTTTGAAATCATTCAAGAACACTTAAAAATGGCAGACAAAAAAAGACTCTTTTTGCTAGATGCGTACGCATTGATTTTTAGAGGTTATTACGCACTCATCAAAAATCCTAGAATCAATTCCAAAGGTATGGACACCTCTGCCATCATGGGCTTTGTAAATTCTCTTTTCGATGTAATTAAAAGAGAAAAACCTGATTATTTGGCAGTTTGTTTTGATAAAGGCGGGAGCGTGGAGCGGACCGAGTTGTTTGCGGAATACAAGGCCAATCGAGACGAGACTCCAGATGCCATACGGATTGCTGTTCCCTACATCCAGGACATCCTGAAAGCCATGCATATTCCGGTTGTGGAATTGGAAGGATGGGAAGCGGACGATATTATAGGTGCATTGGCAAAGCAGGCGGAAAAAGAGGATTATCAGGTATTCATGGTAACCCCAGACAAGGATTTTGGACAACTGGTTTCCGAAAATATCTTTATGTACCGCCCTGCGCGTATGGGTAATGGAATTGAAATTTGGGGTATCCCAGAAGTACAAAAGCGTTTTGGTGTTGAACGACCAGAGCAAGTGATAGACTATTTGGGAATGATGGGCGATGCCAGTGATAATATTCCTGGTCTACCCGGTGTTGGTGATAAGACCGCCAAAAAATTCATAGCCGAATTTGGCTCAATGGAAGGGCTTTTGGCCAATACGGATAAATTGAAGGGCAAGATGAAGGAAAAGGTGGAAGAAAACGCCGAGCTGGGGTTGTTATCCAAAAAACTGGCCACCATAGATATTAATTGCAATGTATCTTTTGATGCCAAAGATTATGAAATGTCCAGTCCGGACAACGAAAAAGTTCAACATATCTTTGAAGAGTTGGAGTTCAGAAGATTGCGCGAACAGTTTGTGAAAATATTTTCCAAAGAAAGTGAGGAATCCCAGCTTGGCTCCACATCCCCTTCAGGTCAAAATAATGAGCCGAAAGAAGCCGGGGGCGGTCAATTTTCACTGTTCGGAGGTGATGCATCGGGCGGGTCAGCGACCATTGCAGAAGTTTCTGGCAGAAAAACAATAAAGGATACATCGCACGTTTATCAGACCATTGGCCCAGGAATGTCGATGAAGCTATTTCTACAAAATCTAATGAAGCAAGACTCCGTTTGTTTTGATACGGAAACCACTGGGATAAATCCGCTAACCGCGGAATTGGTCGGTATCGCCTTTAGCTGGGAAGCGGGCAAAGGATTTTATATCCCCTTTCCCGAAGATAGGGACGGAGCCCAAGAAATCATAGAGCAGTTAAGGCCATTTTTTGAGGCGGAGGAAATAGAAAAAATTGGACAAAACCTAAAATATGATATTAAAGTGCTCCATAAGTACGCGCTAAAAGTAAAGGGTAAGTTTTTCGATACCATGCTGGCCCATTATCTTATTAACCCGGACATGCGACATAATATGGATGTACTGTCCGAAACCTATCTCAACTATACGCCGGTATCCATTACCGAACTTATTGGCAAAAAAGGGAAAAATCAGCTTTCCATGCGAGATGTCCCTTTAGATCGGCAAACGGAATACGCTGTAGAAGATGCCGATATCACATTTCAGTTAGCGCAACATTTTAGGCCAGAATTGTCGGAAGCCAAAACAGAGGAACTATTCCATACCATTGAAGTTCCTTTATTACATGTATTGGCCGATATGGAACTGGAAGGTATTCGTCTGGATACCACATTTCTTAATTCGCTTTCCACTGATTTGGATAACGACATCAAAAATCTGGAAGACAAGATTTATAGGGAAGCCGGGGAGGAATTCAATATTGCATCACCGAAACAGCTTGGAGAAATTCTTTTTAACAAGATGAAATTGGTAGACAAACCCAAGAAAACAAAAACAGGTCAGTATTCTACGGCCGAGGACGTATTGTCCTATTTGGCAAAAGACCATGAAATTATTCAAAATGTGTTGGATTATAGAGGCTTATCCAAATTAAAAAGCACCTATGTAGATGCATTGCCCGAACAAGTGGAGGAAAGTTCCGGAAGGGTCCATACAGATTATATGCAAACCGTTGCGGCTACAGGACGATTGAGTAGCAATAATCCCAACTTGCAGAATATCCCCATACGCACAGAGAGAGGCAGACAGGTACGAAAGGCTTTTGTCCCTAGGGATGAGGACCATATTCTTTTGGCGGCGGATTATTCCCAAATAGAACTTCGCATCATTGCTGCCTTAAGCGAAGAAACCACGATGATCGAGGCTTTTAAACATGGGGAAGACATTCATGCCTCTACGGCATCCAAAGTTTTTAATGTTCCCTTGGAGGAAGTAACAAGGGAACAACGTAGTAATGCCAAGACGGTTAATTTTGGTATTATTTATGGGGTTTCCGCTTTTGGGCTTAGCAATCAGACCGATCTTACCCGATCGGAATCCAAGGAATTGATAGACACTTATTATAAAACCTACCCCAAATTACGGAATTATATGGGTGAACAAATAGATTTTGCCAGGGACAATGGTTACGTACAAACTGTTTTGGGAAGACGCAGGTATCTAAAGGATATCAATGCCGGTAATGCCGTGGTGCGTGGCGCGGCCGAACGCAATGCCGTTAATGCCCCCATACAGGGAAGTGCTGCGGATATCATAAAAATTGCCATGATCAATATCCACAAAAAACTCACGGAAGGCAATTACAACACCAAAATGTTGTTACAGGTCCATGACGAACTGGTTTTTGATGTATACAAACCTGAACTGGAGGAAATAAAGGTTTTAATTAAATCTGAAATGGAGAATGCTTACACCTTGGCAGTCCCTTTGGATGTGGAGTTGGGCGAAGGAAAAAACTGGTTGGAAGCGCATTGATACTAAAAATCGATGAAGTGCGTTGGGTATATAGATACGGCGATGTATCCGTACCCAAACTAACTCGGTAATGAAAAGAATTATTTATTTTTCCATGTTAAGCTTTGCGCTTTCACATGCGGTATTTTCCCAAACTGAAAGACAAGGGAACAAGCTATCGCAAAGGGAAGTCCCTCTCCAAAAAGTTAAAGTTTTTCCGAATCCTGCTACCAACGTAGTAAACATCCTCGGACTTATCAATACAAGTGCTAGAGCTGAAATTCTAATTACCGACATGTACGGCAACGAAGTTTTAAGGCATCGTTGGGAAATTCGTGATAATGCCCTTAGCATTCCCATTGCTTCCCTGCAACCAGGGATTTATGCCATTTCAATTATTTCCAAAGAGCAAAAGGTACGTACTAAATTTTATAAAAAATAACACCTTAAAATGGTGCATAAAAACGCCCCGTTGAAAATTCAACGGGGCGTTTTTATTAAACATATTCCTTTTTTATTGTCTGGTAAAAACAGCTTCTCCTTCGGAAGCATTTTCCGAATCCAATATTTCTGCCGGAACGATCAAAGTATCTCCATTCAATTGAATAGTAACCGTTTCGCTTATTCCGTCTTCATTGATAAAAGTTAACTGATCTCCGTCCAAACTCCAAATAGAGGACTCCGTCTCAAAAGTTGTAGGGCATTCAACGGACAATCCACCTCCGTCAGGTGTCAAATCGACTTGAACATCATCAAAATTCCGTATTTCTGCATCCACGGTTTCGTCATTGTTAAAAACAAAGGTCAATATATCACATCCTTCTGCAAGTAATACATCCGCAATGCCTTTGGCAAATAGAAGATCATCATCTGCCGTTGCTTCATCAATTCTAAACTCGGTAAAATCCCAAGTACCTACCAAAGAGGAGGCCTCCATTGGCATTTCATTGCCTCCATCACCATTATCATCTGAAGAACAGGAGAATGTTAAGGTGGCTACTAAAAAAAGTAATAATAGGTTATGTTTCATTTTTTAAGTTTTGATTATTTCAGGACAAAACGCAAAAAAGAGGGATATATTTTATGAAATGGCCGTATTTCTTTAGAATACAAAGCGGTAAGTGGCCTTTAAAAGAAATATATTTTGAGGTTGGTCGCCCCCAATAATATTGTCCTCCAAACTTTCAAACAAGCCAGCTTGTGGATCACCATCCGTTGAAATGTCCTGTGACCAGACCAGAAAAATCTCAGAACCCGGAATATATTCCCATCGCAGCACCAGATTAGACCTAAATTGCACAAATGAAAAATCAGGATTATCAAAACTAAAATCGATCACTCCATCCAGATTTTCATCAATGGTATACACATCATCCGCTAGAGCAACCTGGTTCCCCGAATATGAAGTAAACCGGTCATTGAAATTAGTCGCCAACGAATTGGATACATGCTTAAAATTAGAGTACCTGCCCCTTGAAATAAAGGGCTGCCCCCAATACTGAATGGTAAGATTGGGATTGATCGTATAATTGAAACGAACCGACATGCTTAGCGTTCGTTGTTCTATTTCTCCATTGAGATACCTGGGATCCCCATCTACATCTAGATTATCTATGAACTGTAATTTATCATTATTGACACCATACTCGGGAAAGGCTGAAATACGAAGCGCATTAAAAGGTTGATAGATTATTCCGAATTCTATATTATACGATCGGTATGACCGATCTACCCCCATCTGGCCATTGTGAAAAAAGTTGAACCGCACTTTTTTACGACTATCCGTACGAACACTATTCCAAAAACCTATTTCTGGTGACTGTCGCAACCTTGGCCCCCCTCTTAGCGCAAAATTAGAATATTGAACAGGTTCATAATTAAGTCCTATATTGCTGAACCAGTTATTCTTCCAATTTTGCCAGCTATTGGTATTAAATCGCAAACTATTATGATTACCTCCAAAATCCCAAACGCTCCAATGGTTATAGTTAATACCCACTTGCCTAAAAGTACTATCTGGTTTTAAGGTACGATATCCTACCCACGTATAATGGCGTATATCATCTGCTTGTCGTTGAAACCCTATATCGTTCAGCTCCAATTCCGGGGAACGCCAAGTGGCCCCAGATTCAAAACGCCAATGCCCGTTACCTATTTTTCCTATTTGCATATTACCGCCAGTGCCCGTAAGGGAGGTTTTATTGGCATCCACTTCCACATGGTCGGCATCTACCCGTTGAAAGAGGTGTGTAATGGATTCTTGCGTCTCTTGAATAGCATTGGCACTACCCTCAACATGACTCCAGATAATATCCCCGCCTATATACCAATCCCGATTGTTCCATTGGTGTTTAAAATCAAAACCACCGCTATAAGCAGACGTATGTAGGAAATCTAATTCCTCTGTAAGATTGGACCTGTTAGTTGCCGTAAAAATACCCCCAACAAAGGAGTTATTGTCATTAAAATCCTTTTGGAGACGCCCTACCGCATAATTGGTCAATGGCTCTACGACTTCCCTTCTGCGTTCACCGTCATTATCTATGGTAGCATATTTCTTTGCCGTAACACTTTCCAGGACTCCTATGGACCACCCATCGTCTGTTTTCCCACTGAACTTGGCCGCACCTATGATCTGTGTATTTTCTGGCTGCTCCACAAATTCATTATCGGCCGTATCTGGAGAGCCTTGAGGGCTGCGACCAATACGCCTGGAATAAAACACATTATCGAACCCAAAGGTATTGCCCGCCTGCGATTGGGAAACCCGATAATCAAAAATATTTTTATTCTCCACAAAGAAGGGGCGCTGTTCCCTAAAAAAAATCTGAAACCCATCCAGTGCAATAGCGGATGGATCTGCCTCTACTTGTCCAAAATCTGGATTAATGGTCAAATCCACGGTAAGGTCGTTGGTGACACCTATCTTGGCATCGAGACCAATGGTTACATCGTTCTCACTGCCATCCTGAAACGGATTTCCTTCTTCCGCTTCAAAAGTTTCCATATTGGTTACCGTATAAGGTTGTATTTCCAACTGTTTTTGCGGCTCCAGTGCCACCAGACCGTGCAACTCCCCGAACTCGCTTACCCAACCCGGTGCATCTTGAGGTTTTCGTTGCCATAAGGACCTTTCTTCCTCTCTAAAAAAACGTCTAGTGGATTGCAAACCCCATACCTGGTCGGTATTGTTACCGAATTTTAATTGGCTCAGCGGTATTTTTAGCTCGGCCGTCCAACCTTCTTCATCAATATTTGTTTTGGTATACCAAATAGGGTTCCAACTACCATCCCAATTATCCCCGTTATTGGAGACAAACTCATCTCCCTTTACTCCCGCGGCCGTTACGGTAAACGAAAATGCCGTGCGCTTATCATGATAGCTATCAATATTGAACTCCACCCAGTCGCCTTCGAAACCATCCCTTCTAGAAAGTCGTTTTTCAATCTTATCTGGTTCTTCATCATAGCAACGTACACCTATGTACAGAAACTTCTCATCATAAATTATCTTAAACTTGGTCTGATAAGAGGGTGGGGTATTCTCGTCAGGTTGGTTTTCAATATAGTCCCCGGTCCATTCCACCACATCCCATGCATCGTCATTCAACAAACCATCAACATTTGGAGGTGTTTGTGACCCTAAGGATTTGGTGGTATAAATCCGTTTTGGAACTAAGGCGATAGAATCATTACTTTCCGTTTCAGCATTTTGGGCATGAATAGATAACGCAAAAACAAGGAAAGCGAAAACTGCAAGAAGGTTGGTTCTCATGCGGTCATGTTGGATTGATGTGACCTAAAGACTTGTAAAAAAAACAGGAGTTACAGTTTGATATCAATTTTAAACTTTTTTTAACATCAAAAAAAACGTATTAAAAACTTCAGAAAAAAATCGAAAAATAATCGGAAACAAGCATTTGTATTTCAAGTTAATAGTTGTACATTTGCACCCCGTTTATCGGGATTGAAGTGTTTAATCAATAAAAATATTAGTGTGGACACATTAAGCTACAAAACTATTTCGGCGAATAAGACAACTGTAAACAAGCAGTGGTTATTAGTTGATGCCGAGGGGGAAACATTAGGTCGTCTTGCTTCTAAAGTAGCCAAACTACTGAGAGGGAAGCACAAACCTAATTTTACACCGCATGTGGATTGTGGGGATAATGTTATTATTATCAACGCAGAGAAGATCAACTTATCCGGAAACAAGTGGGAGCAAAAAACATATTTACGCTATACCGGCTATCCCGGAGGACAAAGGTCGACCACCGCCAAGGAATTGTTGGATAGAAAACCGGAAAGCATTATAGAAAAATCGGTAAAAGGGATGTTACCTAAAAACAGATTAGGGGCAGAGCTTTTTAGAAATCTAAAAGTTTATGTTGGTCCGGAGCACGGTCAAGAGGCACAAAAACCAACAGCAATTAACTTAAACGACTTTAAGTAATGGATACAATTCACAAAATTGGTAGAAGAAAGACGGCTGTTGCCCGTGTTTATGTTTCCGAAGGAAAAGGAGATATTACGGTCAACAAAAGAAGTCTAAATGACTATTTCACCACTCCTACCCTACAGTACAAGGTAAAACAACCTTTTACCCTGACCGACAACGAAAACAGTTATGATGTTAAAGTAAATGTTTACGGAGGAGGAATTACAGGGCAGGCAGAAGCGGTTCGTTTGGCATTGTCCAGGGCAATGTGTGAAATTGATGCCGAAAACAGAAGCGTTCTTAAGCCAGAGGGATTATTGACAAGAGATCCCAGAATGGTAGAGCGTAAGAAATTCGGACAGAAGAAAGCACGTAAGAAATTCCAGTTCTCCAAACGTTAGTCTGGACAACAAATATTATTTAATAACTTGTTCATTGAAAGCCCTGTCCCGGGCAATTAAAAAATCCCTATTCACAAAAGCAAGGGCTTGGTTTTAGGTAAATCAAACATTGTGTAAAGGGTAAGTTAGTTTAGCATCTAAATGGTAGAGGCTTCGCATTTCCAATTCGATACCACTCTAACATTGCTAATTCAAAAGAACGTAAACTAAATTTAAAAATGGCTAAAAAAGTCGAAGTAAAAGAATTATTGGAAGCGGGTGTACACTTTGGTCACCTCACAAGAAAATGGAATCCTAATATGGCTCCCTACATCTACATGGAGCGCAACGGAATCCACGTTATCAACTTATACAAAACTGTTGCAAAATTGGATGAGGCCAACGAGGCCCTAAAAAAAATTGCGGCATCTGGCAGAAAAATTCTTTTCGTAGCTACAAAAAAACAGGCTAAGGATATTGTTGCGGAAAAAGTAGCCAATGTAAACATGCCTTATATTACGGAAAGATGGCCGGGCGGTATGTTGACCAACTTCGTTACTATTCGTAAGGCGGTGAAGAAAATGGCTTCTATTGATAGAATGAAGAAAGATGGTACATTTAACACGTTATCCAAAAAAGAACGATTACAGGTAGATCGTTTACGTGCCAAATTGGAAAAAAACCTAGGTTCAATTTCTGAAATGACCCGTTTACCCGGAGCTTTGTTTATCGTAGATACCATGCGAGAACATATTGCGGTTAGAGAAGCCCAAAAATTAAACATTCCGATTTTTGCCATGGTGGATACCAATTCAGACCCAAGAGATGTGGATTATGTTATTCCATCCAACGATGATGCATCCAAATCCATTGAAGTGATCATGGGTCAGGTAACAGGTGCAGTAGCAGATGGCTTGGCGGAACGTAAATCCGAAAAACAATCGGAAAAGGAAGGCAAGCAAGAGCCAAAGGCGACGGTTGAAAAAGCACCCGAAGCGGCTGCAAAACCAGAAGCCATAGAGGAACCTAAATCAGAGAAAGTTGCAGAGGCAGCAAAAGAAGCACCCGTGACCAAGGAAGTTGTTGAAGAAAAGGCTCCCGTAGCCGAGGAAACTCCTGCCAAAAAAGAAGAGGGTAAAACAGCTGATGACTTAACAAAAATTGAAGGTATTGGACCTAAAGCCGCTGAAGCTTTGGTAAACAAAGGTGTAGAATCCTTTGCCAAACTGGCAAAGGCCAAACCAGAAGACATCAAGGAAATTTTGACCGAAGCCAGTTCTAGAATGGCTCACCTTGATCCAGGTTCTTGGCCTAAACAAGCGCAAATGGCCGCGGATGAAAAGTGGGATGAGCTTAAAGAATGGCAAGATAATGTAAAAGGAGGGGTTGAGTAGTTAAACCCGACCATATAAAACTAAATATTAATTTAACATTGATCTAAATCGCAACACCTAAAGTGTACCTACTTTAGGTCAATATTAAAACTTGAATAAAATGGTAAAAATTACCGCCGCAGACGTAAACAAATTAAGAAAAACTACCGGTGCAGGAATGATGGACTGCAAAAAAGCTTTGGTAGAGGCAGAAGGTGACTTTGATAAGGCAATTGAAATCCTGCGCAAGCAAGGACAAAAAGTAGCTGCAAAAAGAGCCGATAGAGACTCTTCCGAAGGGGCGGCCATTGCTAAGGTGAATACCGAAAATACGGATGGAGTAATCATCTCCTTAAATTGTGAAACAGATTTCGTGGGCAAAAACGAAACTTTCGTGACCTTGGCCAATGAATTGGCAGAGCTAGCTTTGGGGTACGATACCAAAGACGCATTTTTAGCCGCAGATTTTAACGGTATGTCCGTTCAGGAAAAGCTTACGGAACAAACCGGGGTTATCGGGGAGAAAATAGAGATTGGCGGATTTAGCAAATTACATGCCCCCTTCGTAGGCTCTTATATCCATGCAGGGAATAAAATAGCGACTTTGGTAGGATTGTCCGCCGCTGTTGAAGGTGCCGCCGTTGCCGCCAAGGATGTGGCCATGCAGGCTGCAGCGATGAACCCTGTTGCATTGAACGAGGAAGGCGTGGATCAGTCCGTAATAGATAAGGAAATAGAGATTGCCAAGGACCAATTGCGTCAAGAAGGTAAACCGGAAGCAATGTTGGATAATATTGCCAAAGGTAAACTTAAGCGTTTCTTTAAGGACAATACTTTGGTAAACCAAGCTTTTATCAAGGATAGCAAACAAAGCGTTGCTCAATATGTAAAGTCCGTTGATTCCAACTTGGAAGTAACCGGATTTGAACGAGTTGCCTTGGGATAGTGCAATAAACCATTAAGCTAAATACTAAAAATCGCTGTTCTTTGAGAACAGCGATTTTTTTTATTGTTCTTATCTTATATTTCCGTAACCACTTTCATAATCTCTTCAAAGGCAGGTATAATACCATTGTCGGTATTGGACAAGATTACCAAAGAGACGTCCGACTCCGGAAAATAAAACCACAAGGTATTGAAACCTGGCATTCCTCCGCTATGCCAAATCGCCTGCTTCCCATAGATTTCCGTTCTACTAAAACCCAAAGCGTAGCCATCTTTTTTCATAAAGTCCTGCGGTGGAGGCGGAGGAAATTTTGGGTCAATGTATTTTACCTCATAAACAGGTAAATGGGATGACACCCTGGCATATGTGGTTAATTTGTCTACCGTACCCTTATCGATGAGTTGTCCATTGAACAATGCCCTGCTCCATATAAGCATGTCCCCAACATTGGATTTTAACCCTCCAAAGGATTTTAAGCTTCCCGCTACAAAAGGAGAAGCTACAAACCTAGTGGCCATAGCATCCGATTCCTCCTGGATGCCATAGCCTTTTGCCGTGTCCTTGAAGGTTTCCTTGTCAGAAACCAAACCCGTATGTAACATCCCAAGGGGGATGAAAATGAATTCCTGTAGATATGTACTATAGTGTTTTCCGGAAATTTTTTCGATGATTTCCCCCAAAAGCAAATAACCCATATTTGAATATGAATACCGCGTACCCGGTTCAAACAAATACAGTGTATCCATACGTTGTACATATTCATGTGGATTTGCACCTGTAACCCAATCCTCGGGAGTGTCTTTGGGCAATCCGCCCATCCACCATTCGTTTATTCCCGAAGTATGCGATAAAAGTTGATATATCGTCACCTTTTCGCCTTCTGGAAAATCAGGGAAAAACCTAGTAAGTGGATCTTCGAATGTTAATTTTCCATCTTTGGCCAATTGTGCTATTGCTACGGCGGTAAAAGGTTTGGTAACCGAAGCAAGGCCAAATTTAGTGTTGATTTCAACACTTTTATGTTGCTCCAAATCGGCCCATCCATATGCGGACATAAAGGCATCGTTATCAGCTATTTGAATACCAAAAGTGATACCTAGAGTATGCTTATTCTTTACTAAGCTTTGCATCAAGGAGTCTATTTTTTCAATCTTGGCCCCATGCTTCACATATTGATGGTTGGATTCTTCTTTTTTAATTCGGTTCTTACACTGTCCAAAAACCAATATAAGTAGTCCCAATAGTAATAATCTTGTTTTCATTTGCTTCTATCTTAAATAATCTTATTACGCACACTTACTGCCGTATGTCATCATAAAGACCTTTTGAACTAGGCAAATGTTGCATAAAGTCCATTTTTTATGGAAAACAAAAAACGCTACCAACATAGGTAGCGTTCTAATATGTAAAAAATGTTGTCTACCCTTTCATCCACACATTACGCAAGCTAGAGTTTTGTTCGGTAATCTCCTCTTGGGGAACAATGGTTTTAACCTTTACTGTGGAAACACCCACTTTGCCCTTGAGCGCTATCTCTTCATCACCCCTTTGAACCACCATGGTTATTTCTGTTTCCGGGGACCAGCCAAAACTCTCCCCTATTATGGGACGGATACTTTCCAAGGAAATATCGGTTCCGTTTATTTTTTTGATTACATCACCTGCCTTAACTCCAAAATTGGTGAAAAAGCTATTTAGTTCAATTCCCTTTCGAACAAAAATAGCGTTGTCATTGGATTGATCCACATCAATAAAAGGAACTTCCCCGTTTAAAAAGTACCCGCTTTTCTCTTCGGCTTCTATGATGGTAAGACCTACTTTTGATAGGTAAAACCCATAGTTTATAGGTGTATTCCCAATCACATGGGTATCAAAAAAAGTTCTTATTCCGGGATAGGTCATGGCTACGATCTCGTTGATCAATTGATCATCGTTGAAAGGGGTATCCTTACCATATTTCTTGGACAATTCCTTCATTAACCATAATACTCCTTTTTGTCCGTTACTCAACTCTTTCAAAGTAATGTCCAATACCATATTGATCAATGCCCCCTTTTCATATACGTTCGCATAGTTTTCCTTGTAGGGTTCCACCAAAATATGCTTACTCATTTCAGTGAAGGACATGGTATCATCATATGCTTTGGCATTGCTAATTTTATCCATGATCCTTTGGTAAAATTCGGTCTCATCTATCAACCCTTGTTGAATTTGAAAAAGATTCGCAAAATACTCGGTAGTGCCTTCATACATCCAAAGGTGTTCGGACATTTTTGGGTCGTTGAAATCAAAATATTGAATTTCTCTTGAATGTACGCTCAGCGGTGTAACAATATGGAAAAATTCATGGGAGACCACATCAACCATGGCCTGTTCCAATCTATCTTTGGGCATTTGTTCAGGAAGCACCACTACCGTGGATGTATGATGTTCCAAAGCCCCGAAACCACTTGCATCATTTGGTTGTAATGTGGAAAGATAGAGTAAAATGTTATATTCTTTTGTACCGTCTATATCCCCCAAAAAAGTTTTCTGGGCTCTCATCATCTTACTCATCCTATCCTTTAAACTGGATGCGGTATACACGTTATTTGGAGAATACACACTAAGATTTACAGTAATGTCATTGATCTGAAACGATACCATATTCGGTTTTGCATAAAGCACAGGATTATCTATTACCTCAAAATAACGATTGGCCAAAAAGACATCCATATCCTTTCTATCCCCGTTTTTTTCAACTAATGATGTAGTGGGCACCAATCCTTTCGGTGCTCTAATATTCAATTCATAGGGGACTTCTTTTAAATCGTTAAAATATCCTACAAAGCCATGAAGGTTCAACATAAAGTTATCATCCTTCATTATGTTTGTACCGGCCGGGGAAAAAACTGCCTCGTCCACTTCGCTCTCCGTATCATAGGTATCGTTGACCCAATAGGTTACCTTATCCAGTTTTTTTCCATCAACGATGACCCAGGTATTGTCGTCCGTCTTAGAAAAGCTTAGCTCCCCGCCCTTATAATCAAGGGCCTTGAAATCTTCAATATACTTTCCGTAATTATCCGTACTGTAGGTGCCAGGGACCGTTTTGGGGATATAAAAAGACACCTCGTCCGTAACAAACACACCGGGATCCATAGCGACCATAACTTTATCTTCTACAACGTTCACTAGGTCTATGGTACTTAAAACAGGTGTTTTATCTGCTGTAAGTAGCGTTTTCGTAGTACTGCAACCGTATAAAAACGTCCCAATAAGGGAAACCCACGCTAATCTCTTCATATATATTATTTCTGTTTGGTCCATATCTTTTGTATTATCGTACAAGGATATAAAATATAATTAAGTAGGGAATACCGATTAGGAAATAATTAAGCTGTACATCCGATTTCAAAAACTGTTCCATAAATTATTTTGATTATTTTTGCTTCGAAATAATCAAACTTGGCATGCAATATAAACGAATACTTTTAAAGCTCAGCGGAGAGGCCCTTATGGGAGAAAGACAATATGGAATTGACCCGAAGCGACTTTCAGAGTATGCAGATGAGATTAAGGAGGTTGTGGACAAAGGTGTTGAGGTTGCCATAGTAATAGGCGGTGGAAATATCTTTAGGGGACTGGCCGGTGAAAGTAATGGTATGGACCGGGTTCAAGGAGATCATATGGGTATGCTTGCCACAATCATAAATGGTCTTGCCCTACAAAGTGCCCTAGAGGGCAAAAATGTACAGACCCGTTTGCAATCTGCCATTAAAATCAATGAAGTTGCAGAGCCGTTTATTAGAAGAAGGGCTATGCGACATTTAGAAAAAGGCAGGGTGGTTATTTTTGGTGGAGGAACTGGAAACCCCTATTTTACTACGGATTCCGCTGCCGTATTACGTGCTATTGAAATAGAGGCCAATGTCATCTTAAAAGGCACCCGGGTAGATGGAATATACACCTCTGATCCGGAGAAAGATAAAAATGCGACCAAATTCGATACTATATCATTCAATGATGTATTGACGAAAGGGTTAAAGGTAATGGACACTACCGCTTTTACACTGAGTCAGGAAAATGAGTTGCCCATTGTGGTATTCGATATGAACAAAAAAGGAAATCTGCTCAAGATTATTTCGGGAGAAAATATAGGTACCGTTGTAAACCTTTAGGTTTGGTATAATTTTGGTTGGGACTCTTTAAAATATAGGTATATGAACGAAGAAATTAAATTCATTTTGGATGCTGCCAAAGAAAGTATGGATGGAGCCATGGTGCATTTAGAAAAGGCACTTGTAAAGATACGGGCCGGCAAGGCAAGTCCCGTTATGCTTTCCAGTGTTAAGGTAGACTATTACGGCTCACCTACCCCTTTATCACAGGTGGCGAATGTAAACACACCCGATGCACGTACCCTATCTGTTCAGCCATGGGAAAAAAGTATGCTCCAGGAAATAGAAACCGCCATCATGAACGCAAACCTTGGGTTTAACCCTATGAACAATGGAGAAACGGTTATCATCAATGTTCCACCTTTAACCGAGGAGAGAAGGGTTCAATTGGTGAAACAAGCCAAATCCGAAGCAGAAGATGCCAAAGTAAGTGTACGTAATGCGCGGCAGGACGCCAATAAAGAAATTAGGACCCTGGACGTATCCGAAGATTTACAAAAGAATGCAGAAGTAGATATTCAGGAACTTACAGATACGTACAGTAAAAAAGTGGACGCTATTCTTCAGGTGAAAGAAGCGGAAATAATGAAAGTATAAGTTTATACCTCAGCAATAAGGAAGCGGCTCTTTTTGGTCGCTTTTTTTTATATTCAGAACTATATATAATTCAATAGCAGTTTAATGGTCGTCTTTATGTATAACATTTTTTTCAATACATGTTGTAGGTTCCCTACCGATCATTTTCTACCTTTGATCTTGACAAAAAAATAGCATGGTAGCTAAGCTAACAACAGGTTTTTGGGCGGTAATAGCAAGAATTATTCTTAGAAACAGAATCCTGATATTATTACTTATTGCAGCAGTTACAACCTTTTTGGCCTTTCAATGGGAGAACATGCGCTTTTCCACCTCGGAAGCCAATTTATTGCCAGATGACCATCCTATAAATCTTGAATATAATTCTTTTCTAGAATTGTTTGGGGAGGAAGGCAATACCATTGTCTTTGCTGTCAAGGACAGTTCTTTGTATACCCCTTCAAAATTTAATCGTTGGAACAAACTGAGCAAACAACTACAGGCATTTCCAGAGGTGGATTTTGTACTTTCT
>JBCBZE010000404.1:0-2566 GCA_039815505.1 Bacteroidota bacterium
CAAATAGAGCAAATCCGCACATTTTTTGAGTGTTGTTCCCTTAGCCATTTAAAAAGATCGCTGCAATCCGATAGAAAACCAATATCGGAAAGCAACTCAAAATTAATTCCCGGTACAAAAATATAGTCACATGAAGAGAGCTCCAGTGCATTATAAGGAATTAAATTGGAAAACTGCAAGCCGGCACAACTGATCATATCGCCCTGATCTTGATAGATAGAAGCATAATATAAATCAAACGGGGCATCATATTCCTTTGCTTCATAAAAAGCATGGATAGGTCCACTTATATCCAAAAGTTGCACTTTTGGTGGGACCAAAAACAACATTTTTCGTATACCGTTTAAATTTGATTGCATATGGATTGGAGCATAAGAAGTTAAAGGCCTTGACTTTGATTTCGTATTGGTAGGGTTGTAGCCGTAAATTATAGTCCTTTTTAAATAATTTTTTTTATTTCAGTAAGCTCAAAGAACCGATAAATTTGGGTTAATAATTCGTTTTTCGATTTGGCCAAATTTAGCACGCTATAAAAAGGATTGTTTATCGATTTATCAATCAGCTTTCCGTTCCGAATTTTCATTAAGTGCGGAAATCGCCTGTAATCCTTGAGTTTGTAAAGTGCCTCCGAGATAAATTCTGTGTTATATTCTGATTCTACTTTTTTACCATTCAGATACACAATCTCAATTCCATCAGTTAAATTTGGGATTATTTGTTCTTCAATATATTTTATTGAGTTTTTTCTGTTGTTGTAACAGAAAAAGTTCTTTCCGCTGTTCTGGGCCAGAAATTTGGAGTATTTCTTTTCAAAACGTTTTCTTTGAAAGTATTGAAATGGATATAGCACAATAATTATTGGTGAAAACAAGATGAAAATTGGTATTCCAATAATTACAAATAGGATGATTGCCAATATGTTACTTCCAGTTTTCAACTTTTCTTCAATTGTTTCCCAAGAACTGTATATATAATTGTTGATCATAGACCAATTATACACCTAAGATAATAAATTCATGATTTTAAAGTACAGGCTTCTAGGAACATCATTTTCTTATTTCCCTATAAACTTGGAAATGATTCCCATTACATCCTCGGAAATCTTAAATCGGTAGAGAACACCCATATACATAACAATCATAATACCGCTTTTCAATGCAATGTTCAGGATGGGATGAAATGTAAATTGAAGGTAATAAAAAAGTGCGCCCATCAACAACAACAGTGCAAACACCTTAAAAGTTTCATTGGTCAAGGGTTGCATGCCAATTTTTAGCCATACATAAATAAACTTTACGGTATTATAGAGGCAAATAGCCAAAAAAGTGGCGTAAGCCGCCCCGGCAATGCCATACGTGGGTATCAACCATAGGTTGAATACAATCGTAAGCATGGCCAAGGCCACACCCATAAACAACACGGCCCTATAATATTCAGAGTTATACAGAATCGCATTGTTATTTCCCAAAAGCGCATCAAAAACTTTGGCCAAGCCAATTAAAAAAACAATGATAAAACCACCGCCATAGGTTTCCGGAATCAACGCATACAGATCTGGGAGGTTTAAAACTATGAGTACAAAGAACAGGCCCGAAACAATAAAAAGTGTCAAGGAGCTTTTTTGATAGAGCTGTTGTAAAGCGGGGAGATCTTTTTTGTTCAATAATTCCGCCGTCAAGGGATAGGTAATCTGGTGCATGGCCCTGGATGGCACGGCAATCACCATGGCAATAAAACCCGCTACCGTATAATAGGCCACATTTTCTATGGGGATATATTGGTTGATCATAAATTTATCCACTTCCAATAAGACAACGGCAATAGATCCCCCTAAAATGATTAAAGTGCTATAATTAAGGATCGTTTTGGTGTTTTGGGGAAAACTGAATTGGAATTTGGGCATTTTTAGGGTGTAGGCGTAGATTTTCATGACCAAGGTTCGTAATATATAAAGCCCTACTAAGGCCATTAAAAAGATATCCACGGACAATACATCCAGATACAACAACACTAAAAGGATCATGACACCCAAGCGTACAAAGACTTCTTTTAGGAAATTCCCGAAGATGGACTTCATCTGTACCCGTGACCACGCGTAAAAAACCTCAAAATAGGCCATGGCCATCCCGATCAAAAAGATATACCAGACATAGTCCTTTACAATATCATTTTCATGGGATAAAAATGTGGCAATGGCCCCATAGGAAAAATAGCTGATCGCCGCTATGGGAAGTATGAGCAACAATGGCAACAGCAACATTAGGGTTAAAAAGCCATCGGTATCCCTGGATCTCGTAAAGCTACTGTAATATTTTACCAGGGTATTGGGTACACCAAAGGCCAATATGGGCATTAAGATCGTGGCGGTGGATAGGATAACACTGACCAGACCATAGTATTCGTCGGTCAGGAAACGCGTGTATAAGAACAATGTATTTATGGCTCCAATACCAAAACCCAAGTAGGTGATCAATGTATTGGTCAAAGATTGTCTTAAAACTATTCCCATCGCAAATATGTGGCCAGCTTTTTGGTTAGTGCTTTTCTACTGTATTGTTCTAAATTG
>JBCBZE010000132.1:0-8462 GCA_039815505.1 Bacteroidota bacterium
CCCCCATTGGGAAATGCGACCGTTTGGGCCTGGTGTACGGAAACCAATCAAGTTGTTGAAAACGAAAAAATAAACCACACAAGTGTGTTTCCATTGGAATTGAATACCATGCCTGGATGGGCAGGGAGTTCCCAGTATTTCAATCGCTATATGGACCCCCATAATACGGATGAGATCTTTTCCAAAGAAGCTATTGGTTATTGGCAGGATGTCGATCTGTATATAGGGGGCAGTGAACATGCTACGGGACATTTATTGTATGCCCGTTTTTGGCAAAAGTTTATGTTTGATCTTGGCTTGGTACCCAAGGATGAATTTGCCAAAAAACTCATCAATCAAGGGATGATTACGGGGACAAGCGCCTTTGTGTATAGAACAAAAGTGGAAAATAAGTTGACCGTGGTAACCAAAAATAGGATTGATGATTTTGGAGGGTATCTCGTGTCATCAGAGCTTGAGGTCGATTTAAAATCCGAGAAATATGATGCTCTTCAAAAAATTCATGCCGATGTTTCGTTGGTAAATACGTCGGATGAATTGGATATTGAAGCTTTTAAAAAATGGTCGCCAGAATATCAAGAAGCAGAATTTATTCTAGAGGATGGTAAATACATTGTTGGTCGTGAAGTTGAAAAAATGTCCAAATCCAAATACAATGTTGTCAATCCAGACGAAATTTGTGAACAATATGGGGCGGATTCCCTACGTTTGTACGAAATGTTCCTAGGCCCTTTGGAACAGTCCAAACCTTGGAACACGGCGGGTATTACGGGCGTACACTCGTTTTTGAAGAAACTTTGGCGTTTGTATATCAATGAGTCCGGACCAAGATTCAATGCCATAGAGCCCACAAAGGAAAATTTAAAAACCCTGCACAAGACCATTAAAAAAGTGGAAGAGGATATCGAGAATTTCTCCTTCAATACTTCGGTCTCTACGTTTATGATCTGTGTAAATGAATTATCGGCCCAAAAATGTACAAGCAAGGCTATTTTGGAACCCTTGGTCCTGCTCGTATCGCCTTATGCACCGCATATTGCCGAAGAGCTTTGGGAAATGTTGGGACATACAGAATCTATCGCTACCGCGCCTTTCCCCAAGTTCAATGCAGGCTATTTGGTGGAAAGCAGCAAACAATACCCCATTTCTTTCAATGGAAAAATGCGCTTTACGTTAGAGTTGCCCTTGGATATGGGCAAGGAAGAGGTAGAGAAGGTGGTCATGGCCCACGAAAAGACCCAGCAACAATTACAAGGAAGAACTCCTAAAAAGATAATCGTGGTACCCGGAAAGATAGTTAATATTGTAGGGTAAGTTTTAGCGTGGCGGCGGGAAGTTTGAGATAGCGTACCATAATACCTGTTTCCATTTCATGCTGTCGGTTTTAGGCCGATAGCAAGAAATTAAACCAAGTTTAGTATGGATTATATTGAGATTTTAGGATTGGTCGCAGCAAGCTGTACAACCGCCGCTTTTGTGCCGCAAGTCTATAAGGCATGGAAGTATAAATCTACGAAAGACATCTCCATGACCATGTATCTGGTATTGTTTTTGGGGTTAATGTTATGGTTGGTTTATGGGATTTCCATTCATAGCCTTCCTGTTATTCTTGCCAATGCCATTACCGGTTTGCTGGCGTTCTTGGTAATCTTGTTAAAAATTAGATACAAGTAAGCCCCCTTGATTTAATAATTTTTATCTCCAAAAAGTATTTTTATAGAATATACCCCCTAAAAATATGGGGGTATACATTGTTTTTTTATTAAAATTATATATTGACCCCTACTTTTTGTCGATTTTATTTCTTTTTTTGTTTTAATTGTCACAATTTTGATGTGAACTATAAAACTATACAACAAAATGATCGTAGGTGTACCAAAGGAAATCAAGAATAATGAAAGCAGGGTTGGGATGACCCCTGCAGGAGTTTTTGAACTTATAAAGCATAAGCACACGGTTTACGTACAATCCGGTGCGGGTGAACGAAGTGGGTTTATTAATAGTGATTATCAAGAGGTCGGAGCCATTATTTTGGATACTATAGGCCAAGTGTACGCTATGAGCGAAATGATCGTAAAGGTAAAAGAGCCCATTGCGGAGGAATATCCCTTGATTCAAAAAGGACAAGTGGTTTTCACCTATTTTCATTTTGCATCCAGCGAACCTTTGACCAAGGCCATGATTGAAAGTAGGGCCATTTGCATTGCTTATGAAACCGTGGAAGATGAGGAAGGAACCTTGCCGTTATTGACGCCTATGTCTGAGGTCGCAGGTCGAATGGCTATTCAGCAAGGGGCCAAATATTTGGAAAAACCGGTTAAGGGAAGGGGTGTCTTGTTGGGAGGCGTCCCGGGCGTGGCTCCGGGTAAGGTATTGGTGCTTGGGGCCGGAGTTGTAGGGATCCAAGCTGCAAAAATGGCAGCAGGCCTCGGTGCACATGTCACCATATTGGATATTAATATGAAACGGCTACGTTATGTAAACGATGTAATGCCAAGTCATGTAGTCACCGAATTTTCCAATGAGTACAATATTCGCAAACATATAAAGACCCATGATCTCATCGTTGGTGGGGTACTGCTCAAAGGAGCCAAGGCCCCTAATTTAATTACAAGGGATATGCTTAAGGAAATGCGTCCCGGGACCGTAATTGTTGATGTGGCCGTAGATCAAGGGGGGTGCGTGGAAACAACAAGGCCTACAACCCATGAGGACCCTGTCTATATTATTGATGACGTTGTGCATTATTCTGTGGCCAATATGCCCGGTGCAGTGCCCTATACCTCCACTATGGCCTTGACAAATGTTACTTTGCCCTATGTCCTAAAATTAGCCAATAACGGATGGGAAAAAGCCTGTTCGGAAGACATGACATTGCAAAGGGGATTAAACATTGTTCAGGGCGATGTGGTATACAAGGAAATCATAGAAGCTTTTGAATGGGAAGCCATGGAAGTATAACCAAAGTATCATTTTGTCAGTAAAATACACCCTTCCATACTCTGGCGGGGTTTTTGCTTTAAATGAGTTATATTTATATAGGAATTAAAAAGATAACATTATGATGACATATTATATAATGATCGGGGCCATTGCTTTGGTAAGCTGGTTGGTCAGCAGTAGACTTAAAAGTAAATTCAAGCACTATTCAAAGGTACATCTGCGGAATGGGATGAGTGGAGCGGAGATCGCCCAAAAAATGTTGGATGATCATGGCATACGGGACGTAAAAGTGGTTTCCACACCTGGGATGCTTACCGATCATTACAATCCCACCAATAAAACGGTAAATCTTAGTGAAGGGGTGTACAATCAGCGAAATGCTTCTGCGGCCGCGGTAGCGGCACATGAGGTAGGGCATGCCGTACAACATGCTACGGCTTATGAGTGGTTAACAATGCGGTCCAAACTGGTTCCCGTGGTAAGTGTTACTTCCGGGTTTTCCATGTGGGTCGTTTTTGGAGGGCTTATGCTCGGAGCCGCTGCAGGTGTAGGTCTGGGCTTCTATATTGCTGTTGCCGGACTGGTGCTGATGGGATTGGCCACTTTGTTCAGTTTTATTACCCTACCCGTAGAGTATGATGCAAGTAATAGGGCCTTGGCATGGTTAAAAAATAAAAATATGGTAAGTCAGGAAGAATATGCAGGCGCGGAAGATGCACTTAAATGGGCCGCTAGAACGTATTTGGTGGCCGCGTTGGGCGCATTGGCTTCCTTGGTATACTGGGGACTTCAGGTTTTCGGTGGAAGAGATTAGGCGATACTGTTCCAAAAAATAATAAGGCACCTCCTAGGTGCCTTATTTATATGGAAATTTGTCGTTCTATCTGTTGGTTCAGGGAGATAAAGGTTTCTGTTCTAGAGACCCCTTCTATCTGTTGAATTTCTTTATTAAGGACGTACATGAGGTGTTCATTGTCCTTGCAGAGCACTTTAATTAAAATTGACCAATTTCCCGTTGTATAATGACACTCCAAGACTTCGGGAATTTTTTCCAGCTGTTTTACCGCTACCGGATTGCTCATGGCCTTGTCCAAATAAATACCGATATAGGCCATGGTGGTATACCCCAACACTTTCGGATTAATGACAAACTTGGAACCGGCAATGAGGCCCGATGCTTCCAATTTTCGAAGTCTTTGGTGAATTGCCGCCCCGGAGATCCCTATGTTTCTGGCAATTTCCAGAATGGGTTTACGAGCATCTTTCATGAGAAATCTAAGTATTTTTTTATCAATACCATCAATTTTTACTTTTTCGTTATTGGATTTCATCGTTATGACTTCGGTTTAACGGTAAAAATAGAAAAATACTTTCAAAACTTAACTAGCAACAGAGTCAGGATTATATCCTAAATACGGCATATCATATTCCTTGAATACGATACCGTATTCCTTTAATTCAGAAAGGATAGGCTGATAAATTTCCTTTTTAATGGGTATTTGAACACCCGGTGTAACGATCTTTTTGTTGAGAATTAAAAGTGCGGCAATAGCCACGGGAAGCCCAACCGTTTTTGCCATGGCCGTGTGGGTCTTGCTTTCGCCCAATACCACCATATTTGCATCTATCTGTTGCCTTTTACCCTTGAGTTCGTAGCCAAACTTATGGTACATAACGATCATGTCTTTTTCATCATCGGCCAAGGTCCAACTATCCTCTAAGATTTGCTGTAGTATCTGTGCCGGAGTGGCATTTTTTAGGGAAATGATGCTATGGGCATCAAAAAGGTTCAATTCCAACAGCTTTCCCCAAATGCTGTCGTCTTGGTCTATTTTTAGATAGTGGCGTAATTTCAGTTCTACCGAATCGGTAGGGGAGTAGGGTAAAAACAAATTCGTAAATTCCCGATAGGACATACCTTCAGAATTCTCTATGGAGTAATTATCGTCTGTCATACCCAATTGTACAAACATATTCCAAGCTTTTGAAAAACCCACTCTTCGCATGGTTCCCCTATACAAGGTAAGCACATTTTCCAACCCATAGGCCTCCCTGTATTTTAAGGAATCCCTGTTGGCATACGCTTCAAATTTTCCGTAATCGGCTATATCCAGAAATTCCGTTCTTCTAAAGAGTTTATGATAGGGAATGTATTTATAGGTGCCTTCCTGAACAAATTTTGCGGCTCCACCCTGCCCGGCTACCACAACATTTCTCGGATTCCATGTAAACTTATAGTTCCATAGGTTATTATCACTTTCAGGAGCTACCAAACCGCCGGTAAAGGATTCAAAGAGAATTAGCTCCCCGCCCTTTTCCCGTATGGAATCAATAATCTGCATGGCACTCATATGATCTATACCGGGATCTACACCTATCTCGTTCATAAATACCAATCCTCTTTTTTTAGCTTCTTCGTCCAACGATTTTATCTCAGGGCTAACATATGAGGCAGTGACCAAATGCTTTTTGAAATAGATACAATCCTCGGCAACCTTAATATGAAAACGGGCGGGAAGCATGGATACTACTATATCTACCTGTTGTATCGCATTTTTGCGGTCATCCTCATTGAAAATATCCAAACGTATGACCGTACAAGAAGAGTGAGAACGTATGGTTTCGGAAATAGTATCGGGATAGAGATCCCCAATGGTAAGATGTAAGTTTTGATGTTCGGCCTTTTCCAAAAAATAATCCAATAGGTAGGATGTGGATTTTCCGGCGCCTATAACCAATATTTTTCTGACCATTTGTTTTAGTTATTTTTGTGGTGAACATTGAATACTAAGGTATCAAATAGTTACATTTATAAAAAAACACCGTTGTTAAGTTATGAACAAAACAATAGTTTTGACCGGGATATTATTTGGTGTATCGGCAGTTCTTCTAGGTGCTTTCGGGGCACATGGGCTTAAGCGTTTAATAGATACGGAAGCCATACAAACCTTTAATACGGGAGTTACCTATCAAATGTACCACGCACTTTTTTTACTGGTTTTGGGAGGTCTTCCGTTCGTTTCCGAAAAACAAAAGAAACCAGTATATTATTGTGTTCTTTTCGGGATTGTTCTCTTTTCATTTTCAATTTACGGGTTGGCGACCAATGGCTTAACTGAATTCGATTTTAAGAAAATAGCCTTTTTAACACCTTTGGGAGGGAGTTTGTTAGTGTTGGGTTGGATATTTTTAGGAATTCGCATTTTTAGGGAGAATCGTACAGATTAGAACGGATTTGGACACACTAACGCTATTATTTTTTTAGATTTGCATAAACAAAAACCAATAAAACATGAGTGCATCTACCCAGTTTACGAAATCGATTTCGTTAAGCGATTATGGAATTGATAATGAGCATATTCATTATCAATTATCCCCTTTTGAACTTCAGGAAATTACCATACGGAAAAATATGGGCAAAGAGACTTCCTCTGGCACCTTGGCCGTCAACACGGGGGAATTTACAGGTAGATCTCCGAAGGATCGCTTTATTGTCAAAGACACTATTACGAAAGATAAAGTATGGTGGGGCGATATCAACATTCCTTTTGCCCCTGAGAAGTTCAATGCCCTATATGACAAGGTGATCGCTTATCTCAATGAAAAGGAACTTTTTGTAAGGGACTGTTATGCTTGTGCCGATACGGATTATCGTATGAATATAAGGGTAATCAACGAATACCCATGGTCCAATATGTTCGCCTATAATATGTTCATAAGACCAACGGAGGAGGAATTGAAAGATTTTAAACCGGAATGGACGGTAATCAATGCACCGGGTTTTATGGCCAACGCTGCAGTTGACGGTACGCGTCAACATAACTTTGCCATTCTTGATTTCACCCGAAAAATAGCTTTAATAGGCGGTACGGGATATACAGGGGAAATAAAAAAGGGTATCTTTTCGGCATTGAATTTTATTTTACCTGTATACAAGGATACACTTCCCATGCACTGTTCCGCGAATATGGGAGTGGAAGGTGATACAGCTATATTCTTTGGACTTTCCGGTACGGGAAAAACTACCTTATCAACGGATCCGGAGAGAAGATTAATTGGAGACGATGAGCATGGATGGACGAAGGAAGATACGGTATTTAATTTTGAAGGAGGTTGTTATGCGAAAGTTATTGACCTCTCCGCGGAAAACGAACCCGAAATATATGGTGCCATTAAAAAAGGCGCTATTTTGGAGAATGTAATTTTGAACGGTAAGGGTGAGGTAGACTACGCCGATACTTCCATTACACAAAATACAAGGGTTAGTTACCCCATTTACCATATAGAAAATATTCAGGAACCGTCCATCGGAAGAAACCCAAGGAACATTTTCTTTTTAACCGCTGATGCTTTTGGTGTGCTTCCCCCTATATCCAAATTAACACCTAGCCAGGCGGCCTACCATTTTATTTCTGGTTATACGGCCAAAGTAGCGGGTACCGAAGCTGGTGTTGTAGAGCCTAGGCCAGAGTTTTCAGCTTGTTTTGGGGCACCGTTTATGCCTTTGCATCCTACCACATATGCGGAAATGCTTAGTAAAAAAATGAAGGAGTCCGGAGTAAATGTTTGGTTGGTGAATACCGGTTGGACAGGTGGTCCCTATGGAGTGGGAACACGTATGAAGCTGAAATATACACGAGCAATGATTCATGCCGTGTTAAATGGAGATCTGGGTCTATATACCTATGACACGTATCATATACATTCCGTTTTTGGCGTTGCTCAACCCAGGGAGTGTCCGGGAGTACCCACAAAAGTGTTGAGTCCAAGGGCTACTTGGAACAATGATGAAGCCTATTATAAAACCGCTTTTAAATTGTCTAACGCCTTTCGTGAGAATTTTAAAAAATTTGAGTCCTACGCCAATGAGGAAATTAGACGGGGCGGTCCACAACGATACGCTTTTTAACAAAAAAAATCAGGAGTCGACTCCTGATTTTTTTTGTTTTCTACACTTAACTATTGTTGTCCAAGGAGCAACTTATTTTTTATTTGCCAAGGTAATATATTTTTGAAGCGCCATGGTCATAGAAGGTGTCTCCGGTGTAGGTGCTTTAATATCAATACGAAGACCCGCATCCGTAGCCGCGGTAACCGTAGAATTCCCAAATACCGCTATTCTTGTATTATTCTGCTCAAAGTCCGGGAAGTTCTTTAACAAGGATTCTATACCCGATGGGCTAAAAAATACCAGTACATCATAATAAACATTCCGTAGATCGGATAGGTCACTGATCACCGTTTTATAGAATATACCCCTTGTCCAATCTATATCCAACTCGTTTAAAGTAGTGGGAATCGTATGCTTTAAAACATCCGAGGAAGGAAGCAGGAATTTTTCATCCTTATATTTTTTAAATAAGGGAACCAATTCGTTGAACACCCTTTTGCCAACATAAATCTTCCTTTTTCGATAAACTACGTACTTTTGAAGGTAATAGGCTACAGCTTCGGATTGACAGAAATATTTCATGGTATCCGGAACCTTAAATCGCATTTCTTCCGCTATTCTAAAAAAA
>JBCBZE010000415.1:0-2321 GCA_039815505.1 Bacteroidota bacterium
ATTACGCATATCACCTTCAGAATTGAACCTATTACCCAAACCCTTTGATTTTGCCGGATATTATTATAACAATGCCTTTGTACTTATTTGGGAATATGATGCTTTGTTGAATTTTTACACCGCCTATGACCTGGAAAAATCTGAGGATGGCATCAATTTTACAAAAGTAAATAAAACCCCCATTACGAAACTCGCAGTAACAGAAACATCTGGAATTTCGTTTACTGACAGTATCCCGCAATACGGTAAAAAATACTGGTATCGTATTCTGGGGAAAACGCTTTTTAATGAATCAAGCCCTCCATCCGATACCATCTCAGTGATTGCATTCAAAGAATTATTGGTTGGGCCAGAGTTTAAGAATAACGAACTTTTATCCGATAAGAAAGTAATTTTACAATGGGGCTTTGCCGAAGATGAAGCATGGAAGCTTACCGGATTTGATGTTTTAAGGTCCGATAGAGCCATAGGACCCTATAAAATAATAAAGGAAAATTTGGATAGGGATAAAAGAAAGTACCAATATTCAGAAGTAAAGGATATTAACTATTTTAAAATTAGGGCTAAAGGTATTTCCGGGGACTATCAGGATTCGTCACCGGCCATGGTGCAACCTATAGATTCCGTACCTCCGTTACCACCTTCGGGATTAAAGGGCACAATAGACACCCTAGGTATAGTGCGCCTGTCCTGGAACAAAAACACAGAATTAGATCTAAAAGGATATACCGTTTTAAGGGCGGATAGACCCCGTCAAGAATTTACAAGATTGACCAAAGGCGAAATACAGGAGAACAAATACTTGGACACCATCAATTTAAAAACTTTTAATAAGAACGTATTCTACAAGCTAATAGCTTCAGATTTTCGCTACAACGAATCACAACCTTCCAAAATAATAGTTTTGGAAAGACCCACTAAAATTCCCCCGAGCAGTCCCATTTTTTCGGCTTATGAAGTACAAGGGGATACCATTCATTTAAAATGGGTTCCCAGTTCTTCTGATAACATCACTAAACAAATTATTTATAGAAAGGAGATAAACCAGGGTCGGGAAAACCAGTGGGAAAACATTTTTGAAACCTCGGACACTAACCTTTCCGAATTCAAACATGTAAATACTGTCCCAAATACAAAATATACATATACCATTACTGCCCTAAATCAAAATGGTTTGGAAAGTAATCCATCTCCTCCCATATCGGTGACTACGCAAAAGAGGTTGTTAAGGCCCGAAGTTAAAGGATTATATGCCAATGTAAATAGAGAGGGAAAATTTATACAGCTAAGTTGGCGTTATAAAGAAGCTAATATTATGGAAATTCAGGTATTTCGAAAAGACGAAAATACCGAGTTTAGTTTATATCAAGTCTTCGCACCTAAAAGAAAGCAGTTTATAGATGTCCAATTAACCCCCAATACAGTTTATACATATGGGTTAAAGGCCGTTTTTAGGAATGGGAGTGTAAGTGAATGGAATGAAATTGAGGTCAAGTACTAAAGAAAGAAGGTTATGAAGAAAATCTTATTTATACCGCTACTGCTTTTTGCATTTACTTCATTAAATGCCCAATTCAAATACAAAATAGAATACGATTACAATGTTGTTGCCAATTCAGCTGCTGTAACGCCAGGTGCATCCGTAGAGGTATATGTATCCGCACGTAATGAAAATACAACGGTAGATAGTAATTTCCTGACGGCGGTATTTCCCGCTCCCGGACCAGTAAGAAGAATTAGGGACGAAGTTGTTGAATACACCCGAGAGATTAACAATTTTGATGTCTTCCACTTCGCGTCAAGCGGAGGGGCCTCCTGTCCAAATAATGGTACTACGCAAAATTTTAGGTTCAGTGGTTCTGAATGTACCTTCTTGCCATTTGCTGCCTCAAGCGGATTAGATTGCTTTTTTTTTCAACAAAATGGCCTTCAAAAATTATTTCAAATTGAAGACTTCGCATCGTTGAATCCAGGCCCAGGCGAAATTAAAGAGTGTGATGGGGCCAATATTAGAGTATCTAGTTTATGTGATTTCAGTTATTCCGTAGAGGCCACAATTTTATCCACTGGTCAAAAAATTACCGTTTTGCCCTATGAAAATCACGGTTCTTCATTTAATCTAAGGCCTTCGGATATTCCAGGTATTTCAACTGGTGAGACATTTGCTTTGCAGGTATTCTATGTGGAAAATCCTTCAATGGCCGCAAATTCCAACGATATATCCAATACCGTTACCTATAGGTTTACGGCCTGTGCCCCCGATATAGATACCAATGTAGATCCCAATCCCCAGGGAATAGAACCTTTGTGTAATGGGGAAG
>JBCBZE010000375.1:0-3075 GCA_039815505.1 Bacteroidota bacterium
CTTTTGGTGGTAGATGCGGCACAGAGCATACAGGCACAGACCATTTCCAATCTGTATTTGGCTTTGGAAAACGATCTGGAAATTATCCCCGTATTAAATAAAGTTGATCTCCCCAGTGCCAACCCCGAGGAGGTTACGGATGATATTGTGGATCTATTGGGGTGCAAACCAGAGGAGGTTATACCCGCGAGTGCAAAAACCGGAATCGGTATTGAAGAGATTTTAACCGCCATTATTGAACGTATCCCGGCACCCGCAGGGGATTTGGAAGAACCTTTACAGGCGCTGGTATTTGACTCGGTTTACAATCCCTTCCGTGGGGTTGAGACCTATTTCAGGGTTATCAACGGACAAATTGAAAAAGGGCAAAAAATAAAGTTTGTTGCTACGGACAAGGACTATTTTGCCGATGAGGTGGGTACCCTTAAACTAAATCAGGTACCCAAAAAAAATATCTCCGCAGGTGATGTAGGCTATCTAATTACAGGAATCAAGGATGCACGAGAGGTTAAGGTCGGTGATACCATCACGGATGCGGCGAATCCTACCCAAAATGCGATTGCAGGTTTTGAGGATGTAAAACCTATGGTCTTTGCGGGAATCTATCCTGTAGATACCGAAGATTTTGAAGAGCTAAGGTCTTCTATGGAAAAGTTGCAACTAAATGATGCTTCCTTGGTATTTACCCCGGAAAGTAGCGCCGCACTGGGGTTTGGTTTCCGTTGTGGGTTTTTGGGAATGCTCCATATGGAAATTATCCAGGAGCGTTTGGAACGGGAGTTCGATATGACCGTGATTACCACGGTGCCCAATGTAAGCTATCATGCATATACTAGAAAAGACCCGGATACGCCTTTAATTGTCAACAATCCTACAGATCTTCCAGATCCTTCTACCGTAGACCGTGTGGAAGAGCCCTATATAAAGGCCACCATTATTACCAAAGCGGATTTTGTGGGCAATGTAATGTCGCTTTGTATAGAAAAAAGGGGGGTAATTACCAATCAAACCTATTTAACCACAGAACGGGTAGAATTGAATTTTGATATGCCTTTGGCAGAAATTGTATTCGATTTCTATGATCGGTTAAAAACGGTTTCCAAGGGTTATGCCTCTTTTGATTATGCACCGATAGGAATGCGGGTTTCCAAACTGGTACGTGTAGATATCTTGTTGAATGCACAACCGGTTGATGCCCTTTCGGCCTTGATACATTTTGATAATGCCGTAAACATCGGTAAAAAAATGTGTGAAAAACTAAGGGAATTAATTCCCCGGCAACAATTTGATATTCCCATACAAGCTGCCATCGGTTCCAAAATTATTTCAAGAGAGACCATTAAGGCACTAAGAAAAGATGTTACCGCAAAGTGTTACGGGGGCGATATTTCAAGAAAACGAAAGCTCTTGGAAAAGCAGAAAAAAGGGAAAAAACGTATGCGACAAGTCGGAAATGTTGAGATTCCCCAACAAGCGTTCATGGCCGTGCTAAAGCTAAATGATTAAACAAAAAACGCCTTGTCTTCCAACAAGGCGTTTTTTTATTGCTTTTCTTATTGGACTATATCTTCTGCTGCACATAAGAGGTTCACAAACTCGCTCGGTGATAATCCAAGTAGCTGCTCCTCGGTTATCGTAGGGTCCACTTCGCCTGCTGCGGTAAGCGTAAATGTCCCATCTCCGTTATCGCATAGTTCAATACGTTCCCCTTGCAACGTACAAGAATCACAATTTCCGTTACTGTCATCATCACTGGAGCATCCTGTAAATACCACGGCCATTATGGAGGCGATTGCTAAAATAGGTTTTTTCATAATTGTTTTTTAGGTTTTGAAAATTAGGTTTAGGGACAGAACGTTCCTAACAAGACCATATTGCGGCCAGATTTATTTATGACATCGTATTGTTGTCAAAAACCAACAAGTTGTTGTGAATCCCCAACTTTTTAGAGTGCTCTTTGGACAGCTGTAGGGCCTACGAACATTAAACGGGAGCGACACCTACTTCATCCAAATCGAACATTTTTCCCAAATACACTAGCCGGTAATTTTCTTTGATATCAATAGACTCCGTGCTAAATGAAGATATTATTTTTAAATCACCATCCAGTGCTTTTACAAATACGGGTATAATTTCGTTATCGGCCTTCGTGATGTCAATGAGTCTTTTGAAGTGGTCTTTGTCCTTCAATGTTATTTCATGAATGGAAGGAAATTTTCTCACAGTTTCCATTATTTTCATAAAATCGTCCGTATGCGAAAATAATCCTTCTTTAGGGTTATTTTCCGGGTCGTTCATCTCATCCGAATTCACCAAACGAAACGCGCCATTTTCCCCGAATTGTTTGCTAAACTTATTTATGGCATATTGGTTGATTTCAGAATTACCGGTAAGGGCCATCAAAAAGCCCATATCGTTCAGTTCAATATTGTCCGCGAGCGTATCCGAATAAATATTGGCAGTAATGGCTTCAAGACCCAATAATTTCGCTTTCTCAACATTGGTCGGGTTATTGTCTATCAAAACTACATGTCGATTGCTCTTTCTAAGATAATCACCAATAAGTCTGGACACTTTGGATGCCCCAATAATCAAAATACCTTCGGATTTAGTAAGGAAAACACCCACGATCCTTGCAAATAATCGAGCCGTGGTCGCATTGAGTAAAACCGTTCCCAATACAATCATGAATACCAGAGGGGTAATATACTCTGCCCCTGCTTCACCCCTAGCCAATAATTTGGATCCAAAAAGGGAGGCAATACCGGCGGCAACGATTCCTCTAGGCCCCACCCACCCTATAAAAAGCTTTTCGTTTAATTTTAAAGATGAGCCCTGAGTACTTAAAAAGACGCCCAAGGGCCTTACCAGAAATACGATAACTACAAAAAGCAAAGCGGTATTCCAATTGTATATTAATTCCAAGTCGCTGATATTGATGTTTGCGGACAAAAGAATAAAAAGTATGGAGATCAACAATACGCTCAAAGACTCCTTAAAATAGAGAAGTTCCTTGATATTGGGAAGGTTCATATTCCCCAAGACCATTCCCATTACCACTACGGCCAAAAGTCC
>JBCBZE010000075.1:0-11752 GCA_039815505.1 Bacteroidota bacterium
CCAGGACTATAGAATTTACCAACCCACAAACATCGGCAGACCTTTTACAAAATAGCGGCAAGGTATTCGTACAGAAAAGTCAGTTGGGTGGTGGTAGTCCGCTCATTCGGGGATTTGCTACGAATCGAGTTCTTTTGTCCGTGGACGGGGTCCGTATGAACAATGCTATTTTTAGGGGCGGAAACGTACAGAACATCATATCAATAGACCCCTACACTGTAAAGAACACTGAAGTTATTTTTGGCCCTGGCTCCGTTATTTATGGAAGTGATGCCATTGGGGGGGTCATGAATTTCTATACTAAAAAACCTCAGTTCTCCACTACGGATAGTCTTAGTTTTTCCGGGAATACAAGTTACAGATATGCCTCGGCCAATAATGAGAATACAGGACATTTGGATGTAAGTTTTGGCAAAAAAAAATGGGCTTTTTTGGGCAGTGTTTCGTACAATGATTTTGATGACCTCACCACGGGTCGCCATGGTCCGGATTCCTTTCTCCGACCTAATTTTGTGGAGAGGAGAAATGGTGAGGATGTCTTGGTGGAGAACGATAATCCCCGAGAACAAATTACCTCCGGATACGATCAAATTAATCTGATGCAAAAAATTGCTTTCAAACCCAATAGTGCATGGACTTTTGATTTAGGAACCTATTTTTCGGAAACTTCCGATTATTCAAGATATGATCGTTTAATTAGACCCAATAGTGAAGGAGATGGGTTGCGCTCAGCAGAATGGTTTTATGGTCCTCAGAAATGGTTTATGGGAAATTTACATGTATATCAGAAAAGTAAAGGGAAATTCTATGATGGACTAAAAATTACGGCCGCCTATCAACGATTCGAGGAAAGTAGGAACGACCGAGACTTTCAAGACCCCATACGTTTTTCTACTTTGGAGCAAGTAGATGCCGTATCAGGGAACATAGATTTTGAGAACAAAAAGATAGGAAATCTTAGATTATATTATGGGGCAGAATACATTTTTAACCATATAAGCTCCGATGGAAGTCAACGTAACATTATTACCAATACAATTTCGGATGCAGCCTCTAGATATCCGGATGGTTCTACATGGCAAAGTGCTGCCGGTTACGTAAATGCGGAATACAAGGCAAAACCTAATTTTAGTTTGCTCTCCGGTCTTCGCTATAGCCACGTTTGGATAGATGCAATTTTTGATAAAACCTTTTTTGACTTTCCGTTCGATGAAGCCAATCTAAGTACGGGGGCCTTGACAGGTAGCATAGGATTTAGTTGGTTTCCCAAAGCGGACCTTCAGGTAACACTTAACGGTTCTACGGGATTCCGCGCCCCGAACATTGATGATATAGGTAAAGTATTTGATTCCGAACCAGGTTCCGTTGTGGTTCCTAATCCAGATTTGGAACCGGAATATGCCTACAATGGAGAATTGGGTATACGAAAGAATTTCAAGGATAAGGTCGTTCTTAAAGGAGCGGCCTATTACACTTTTTTGGTAGATGCCCTGGTACGAAGGGATTTTCAGCTAAATGGCGAGACAGAGATAGAATTCAACGGGGAACTAAGTAACGTGCAGGCCATACAAAATGCGGCTAAAGCCTATGTTTACGGATTTGAATTTGGTTTGGAGGCCTTTCTTTCCGAAAATTTGTCTATCACTTCAAACTTGACCGTAACGGAAGGTGTTGAGGAAGATGATGATGGTACGGACTCTGCTGCCAGACATGTGGCACCTACATTTGGGGATTTTCACATATTGTGGAAAAATCAAAAACTACAGGCCGATATTTTTTTAAATTACAACGGGGAAATTCCTTTTGATGATTTGGCCTTATCGGAAAGAAGTACAGACTTTCAATATGACACGGATGCCAATGGCAATCCATTTTCCCCTTCTTGGTATACGCTTAATTTTCGTTCTCGTTACAACATCACCAATGAACTAAAGGCCTCTTTTAGTTTGGAAAACATCACTGATCAAAGATATCGCACATATTCTTCGGGCATTTCCGCACCGGGAATCAATCTTATTTTAGGACTGGGATATCGATTTTAAAAAAAAGCCCTGACGGGGCGGTCAGGGCTTTAAAGCATAAAGAGAACTTTTTTTAGTTCATTTTATCCTTTACGGCCTCCTTAGTGTTCTCGGCCGCTTCCTTGGTTTTATCCATTGCGTCCTGTCCTGCCTCTTTGGCCTTGTCCATAGCATCCTCGCCAATTTCTTTTATATCTTCTCCGGTCTCTTTTGCTTTTTCCATAGCATCCTCACCAACTTCCTTCATGTCATCTCCTACTTCCTTAGCTTTGTTCATGGCATCTTCGCCAACCTCTTTTAGGTCCTCGCCCACTTCTTCAGCTGCTTCCGTAGCTTGATCTGTTGCCTCCTTGGCCTTATCTGCCGCTTCTCTACAGGATACAAATGATACTGTAAATACAACCATCAGCATTGAACTTAAAATTACTTTTCTCATTTTCTTAGTGTTTAGTGTTAATTATGTATAACCATACTATGTACGGATTAAATTACTGTTTGGATGATATCCCGAAAAGTATATCCCATACCAATGGTAGGATGTAAAGACAATATGATTTTACGGGAAAGCCGTTAAATTCAATCTAAATTTATAATTTTGCAACCTTAATTTGAGTGACCGAAATACGCGTTATGAAATTTGCGGAATATAAAGGATTAAATCTGCCAAAAGTTGCAGAGGATATACTTCACTATTGGAAAGCACATCATATTTTCGAAAAGAGTGTGACCAGTAGAGAGGGCAGGGATAGTTTTGTTTTCTATGAAGGCCCCCCTTCCGCAAATGGAATGCCTGGCATTCATCACGTGATGGCACGGACCATTAAGGATATTTTTCCGCGCTACAAGACCATGAAAGGTTTTCAAGTAAAACGTAAAGCCGGATGGGATACCCATGGATTGCCCATTGAGCTCGGGGTAGAAAAAGAACTTGGGATTACCAAAGAGGACATCGGTAAAAAAATATCGGTAGAAGCATATAATGCCGCTTGCAAGAAAGCAGTAATGCGGTATACGGATGTTTGGAACGAGATGACCGAAAAGGTGGGCTACTGGGTAGATATGGATGATCCGTATATTACCTATGACCCCAAATACATGGAATCAGTTTGGTGGCTTTTGAAGCAGATATACGATAAAGGACTTATTTATAAGGGATACACCATACAACCTTATTCCCCAAAAGCGGGAACAGGGCTAAGTTCTCATGAATTGAACCAACCGGGAACCTATCAAGACGTGACCGATACTACGGTAACAGCACAGTTTAAAACCGTAAAAAATTCGCTTCCCAATACCTTTGACGGAATAGAAGGGGATGTGTATTTCTTGGCATGGACTACCACACCTTGGACGCTTCCTTCGAACACGGCATTAACCGTAGGACCAAAAATTGAATATGTTCTGGTTGAAACATACAACCAGTATACGTTTAAGTCCATCAATGTTGTTTTGGCCAAATCATTGGTCCAGAAACAATTTTCCGGAAAGTTTATGGAAGTAGATAAAAGGGATTCGTTATCCAGTTATACGAAGGATGATAAGAAGATTCCTTTTTTTGTTTCAAAAACCTTTATAGGTAAGGATTTGATAGATATTCGATATGAACAGTTGATCGATTATGCCCAACCGTATCAAAATCCGGAAAATGCCTTTAGGGTAATAGCAGGCGATTTTGTTACTACCGAAGATGGAACGGGAATCGTACACACCGCACCTACCTTTGGGGCCGATGATGCATTTGTTGCCAAACAGGCCAAACCGGAAGTTCCGCCTTTACTGGTTTTAGACGAAAATAATAACCCGGTCCCCTTAGTGGATTTACAAGGAAAATTTCGTCCGGAATTGAAGGAATTTGGTGGAAAATATGTAAAAAATGAATATTATGATGAGGGTACCGCTCCCCAGAAATCGGTGGATGTGGAGATTGCCATTAAACTGAAAGAGGAGAATAAAGCCTTTAAAGTAGAGAAGTACCTACATAGTTATCCCAATTGTTGGCGTACGGACAAGCCAGTACTCTATTATCCCTTGGATTCATGGTTCATAAAGATTACCGACGTTAAGGATAAGATGTTCCAATTGAATGAAACGATCAATTGGAAACCAAAATCGACCGGGGAAGGTCGATTTGGAAACTGGTTGGCAAATGCCAACGATTGGAACCTGTCGCGCTCTAGATATTGGGGTGTCCCCTTACCAATTTGGCGCACGGAGGATGGAAATGAAGAGATAGTTATTGGTTCCGTTGAGCAGCTAAAAGAAGAGATGGCAAAGTCCGTGAAAGCGGGATTTTTAGCCAAGGATATCTTTCCTGACTTTAAGGTAGGCGATATGGCCAGGGCCAATTATGACACTGTTGATCTACACAAAAATATCGTTGATCAAATTACCTTGGTGTCTTCATTGGGCAAACCGATGAAGCGTGAAAGTGATCTTATCGATGTCTGGTTCGATAGTGGTTCCATGCCCTATGCTCAGTGGCATTATCCTTTTGAGGGTAAAGAACTGATCGATAAAGGAGGAGCCTTTCCGGCCGATTTTATCGCCGAAGGTGTGGACCAAACAAGGGGATGGTTTTATACATTACACGCTATAGCCACCATGGTTTTTGATTCCGTGGCCTATAAAAATGTGGTTTCCAATGGGCTGGTTTTGGATAAAGAAGGCAAGAAAATGTCCAAACGTCTAGGGAATGCCGCGGACCCATTCGAAACCATGAACGAGCACGGCCCCGATGCTACCCGTTGGTACATGATATCCAATGCCAATCCTTGGGACAATCTTAAGTTCGATATAGAAGGTATAGTAGAGGTAAAGCGTAAGTTTTTTGGAACCTTATATAACACCTATTCCTTTTTTGCACTTTACGCAAATATTGATGAGTTTGATTATTCCGAATCCCATATTCCTTTGGAAGAGCGTCCGGAAATTGATCAATGGATCTTATCGGAATTGCATACATTGATCAAAAAAGTTGACGAGGCGTATGCGGATTATGAACCAACCAGGGCCACAAGGGCCATATCGGACTATGTACAGGAAAACTTGAGCAATTGGTATGTGCGCTTGTGTAGGAGGCGGTTTTGGAAAGGGGACTATCAGCAAGACAAGATTTCTGCCTATCAAACCCTGTACACCTGCTTGGAAACCATAGCAAAACTTTCCGCTCCCGTAGCACCATTTTTCATGGATAGGCTGTATAAAGACTTAACACAAACTACACAAACAGAGTCTTTTGAAAGTGTACATTTGGCTAATTTTCCAAGGTTCGATGCATCTGTGGTAAATAGCGGCTTGGAAAGTAAAATGCAAAAAGCCCAGACTATATCGTCCTTAGTTTTATCAATTCGTCAAAAAGAGAAGATAAAGGTACGTCAGCCGCTGCAGAAAATTATGATCCCCGTGTTGGATGAAAAACAGCGTTTGGAAATAGAGGCGGTTTCAGATTTGATCAAATCAGAAGTAAACGTCAAGGAAATTGAATTATTGGATGATGCCTCGGGTATTTTGGTGAAGCGGATAAAACCCAATTTTAAGGTTTTAGGCCCGCGTTTCGGTAAAGATATGAAAGAGGTGGCCAATGCTGTAAACGCCCTAAACCAAGAAGATATCCAAAAAATTGAGCAGGAGGGCAAAATAACACTTGCTTTAGAAAATAAAATTATTAAATTACGGTTAGAGGATGTAGACATATCCTCCCAAGATATAGAAGGTTGGCTGGTTGCCAATTCAGGGCCATTGACAGTGGCGTTGGATATTACCATTAACGAAGACCTAAGAAAGGAAGGAATTGCAAGGGAACTGGTAAACAGGATTCAAAACATGAGAAAAGAATCCGGTTTTGACGTTACCGATAGAATAGATATAAAAATATTGAAAGATGGTTTGGTTGAAAAGGCGGTAGAGAGTAATATCAATTATATAAAGACAGAAACCTTAACAGCGGAATTAAATCTCGAGGAAAAGTTAGAAAAAGGCATGGCAATAGCCTTTGATGAAGTAAATACAAAATTGTTTATCCAAAAACATTAAAAGATGGCACAGGATTTAAAAATAAGATATTCGGATAAAGATCTAGAGGAATTTAAGGTCCTCATAGAGGAGAAAATAGAAAAAGCGAAAAGTCACTTGGAACTGCTTAAAAGTTCTTATATGAACGATGGCAATAATGGAACTGATGATACCTCGCCTACATTCAAGGCTTTTGAGGAAGGTTCGGAAACCATGAGCAAGGAAGCCAATACGCAATTGGCCATACGTCAAGAAAAATTTATTAGGGATTTAAAGAACGCTATCCTTAGAATAGAAAATAAAACATATGGCATATGTAGGGTAACGGGCAAGCTCATTAACAAGGAACGTTTAAAGCTGGTACCGCATGCTACATTGAGTATCGAGGCCAAGAACATGCAGAAATAGAAAATAAACATTCCTTGTTAAACATTTTTTGGGATAATGGGGAAAATATGTGTTGTTTTTGGGTTTTTGTGTTGCCATTTTGCATGCGCCCAGAAGATTGTAAAAAAAACGATTATAGACCACCATACATCGTTTGTTCAAATAGAAGCAGCAAATTGTTTTGAGATTACAATGCAAACGTCCAAGACCAAAGAAATGGTAGTGGAGGCCACCATAGATGGTGAATATAAGAAAGATCTGCTGTTGAACATCGGGAAAAAAGGGACTACGGCAATAGTAAACACCAGCTTTCAACCCAATTTTATTGATCCCAACGATAAGTTAAGTGCACACAAGGTCATAGCAATAGCCTTGAACATAACCATTCCAGAAAATAGAAACGTACAGGTTTACGGTACTAGCTGCAATGTAACCGCAACTGGCCTATACAAGAATTTGGACATTAGATTGGATGATGGCATGTGTACTTTGAACAATGTGGGATATGAGATAAAAGTGGCTACCCAAAGTGGTGATATTCATGCGAGAAGTAGTGCCGCCGACATTGATCGATCTTCAAAGTATGGAAAAATTTTTGAGGAGGTAATTCCCTATGGAGAAAACCATTTTGAGTTGAATACCGTTACCGGTGACATACATCTAATGAAAATCAAATAATATATCTATTTTTGCCCCATCTATAAAATAAGGAATGAGTTTAAAAAAGAGCCTACTGCTCATTGTGGTAATACTGCTAATAGACCAGGTCAGTAAGATTTATGTAAAAACACATTTTGTACTGGGAGAGCCCTTGGAAGTTTTCAGTTGGTTTAAAATCTTGTTTATTGAAAATGAAGGAGCTGCCTGGGGGACCAAGTTAAGTGACATATTGCCCATATCGGATTCCGCAGGAAAATTGGTGTTGACCATATTTCGGTTGTTCGCTATCTTAGGTATTGGTTATTGGCTTTATGACACTATAAAAAAGAGCGCCCCTAATACATTGATTATTGCAGTTTCCCTCATTTTTGCCGGCGCATTGGGCAATATTTTGGATTCGGTTTTTTACGGAATCCTTTTTAATGATAGCCAAAATCAGGTAGCGACCCTTTTTTCCGATGAACCCTATGGGAGTTTATTCTATGGCAAAGTAGTGGACATGCTATATTTTCCGCTGGTAGATACTACTTGGCCAGAATGGGTTCCTTATTTGGGTGGCGATAATTTTAGGTTTTTCGAACCGGTTTTTAATATTGCCGATACAGCCATTAGTACAGGTGTTGGCATTTTATTGGTCTTTAATAAAAAAGCCTTCGCAAAGACAGAGGCTTAGAATTCGTAGATCTTAAGGGGAGTGATACAATAGTTTATGGGGACATCATCTTCGTTGATATCGGTGATTTTCTCTTTTTCCGCTTCAAAAAAGGAAAGCCCAACTTTAATAACATCCAATCTACATTGGGCCAGAAAATGGTCATAAAAGCCTTTTCCATAACCAACGCGATTTCCATGGATATCAAAAGCTAGTAGGGGAATAAAAACCACATCTATCTTTTGTATGGGCACTTCTAACCCATCTAGGGGCTCGGGAACGTTCCATTTGTTTTTTTTAATGGTAGTGGCATCGGTAAGTAGATAATTAACCAAAGCACCGTCCTTTGTCATTTTAGGCAATACAATGTTTTTATCCTTGCCTTGGAGTATGGAAAGGATAAACGATGTATCTATTTCTTTCTTTTCCGCAATGGATAGGAAAAGATGATAATAGTCAAGGGACCAAATAGGTAATTTTAGAAGCTTATTGGCAATTTGAAGGCTAAAAGTATCTAGCGCTTCAGGGGATAACTTATTTCTTAGTTTTTGATAGTCTAATCGCAGTTCTTTCTTGGGCATAACATACGATCAAGTCTTTGTACGGGGAGTACGTTCTTTTAAAAATTATTGCTCTTTGGCAGCAACGGCAAAGTAAATTTTAAAAAAAAGCATAAGTATCAGATAGGTGCCGAGGGTTATTAAATAATTGTCCATGTAATGATAAATTTTGATTATCTAAATGTAAATAAAAAACCTTTATAAATCCTATCAACGACACTTTTTTATCGTTGAAATGCACGTTTTTATTAGATTTTTAACATTTAAGCACGTACAAAATCATTAGAATTATACATAAAATGCTGATATTCAATATATTGTAAAAGTAGCGTTGAAAAAGACAATTCACGCATTCTATACGATAAGAGCGTTATTTTATTAATAATTTCATAAAAAATGAAAGTTTTTTTCGTTAAAACGATGATTTGGAAAGTGCCAAAATGTCAAATTGACAATTAAGAGCTACTTTTTTCCCGGATTTAGAACGCATAACGTATTCCGAGTACACTTTAAATCGAGTTAAAAAAAGGAATAATTGTAACGGCTTTCATAAAAACGTAGTAATTTAACTTTCTAAACTATTTTGATATTAAACTGCGTTCAAATAGATGTCCGATATTTCTATTGAAATACAATTAAGTACCTTACCAAATAACCCTGGCGTATATCAGTTCTATGACTCGGACAACAAGATACTTTATGTGGGTAAGGCAAAGAATTTGAAAAAAAGGGTTTCCTCCTATTTCACCAAAAACCATGAGTATGGTAAGACGCGTGTACTGGTAAGGAAAATTAGAAATATAAAACACATTGTGGTGCCAACGGAGTCCGATGCACTTTTGTTGGAAAACAATCTCATAAAAAAGTACCAGCCAAGATATAACGTACTGCTCAAGGATGATAAAACCTATCCTTGGATATGTATCAAAAATGAGCGATTTCCACGAATATTCCCTACGAGGAATTTGATTAAGGACGGTTCTGAATATTATGGTCCGTATACCAGCATGAAAACGGTAAAGATATTGTTGGATCTTATAAAAAGTGTTTATCCTCTAAGGACCTGTAATTATGACTTGTCCGATGAAAAAATAAACTCAGGAAAGTATAAAGTATGCCTGGAATATCATTTGGGAAACTGTAAGGGGCCTTGTGAGAATCTTCAGAATCTTGGAGAGTATCAAAGACAAGTGGATGATATCCGTGGAATCATAAAGGGAAATTTTAAGTCATCGTTGAATTATTTTAGAAAGCAAATGAAGGTTTTAGCTTCCGAAATGAATTTTGAGGAAGCACAACGCATAAAGGATAAGATAGAGGTGTTGGAAAATTATCAGGTAAAATCCACTATAGTAAATCCTAAAATCAACAATGTGGATGTTTTTTCAATTATTTCGGACGAGGCTTTTGCTTATGTAAATTTTCTCCAATTATCCCATGGGTCCATTATACGTTCCCACACCATGGAAATAAAAAAGAAATTGGATGAATCCAATGTAGATCTTTTACAATTGGCGATATTGGAGATACGCCAACGCTTCAATTCCAATTCCAAGGAACTGTACGTGCCTTTTGAGATAACCACTGAAGCACATCTTAAAATTACCGTTCCAAAATTAGGGGATAAAAAAAAGATATTGGATTTATCTGAGCGTAATGCAAAGTTTTTTAGGCAGGAACGTTTTAAACAAATAAAAATTACCGATCCGGATAGGCATTCCAACAGGATTATGGCGCAAATGAAAAAAGATTTACGGCTTTCCGAAGAACCAAGACATATAGAGTGCTTTGATAATTCCAATATCCAAGGAAGTAATCCGGTAGCGGCCTGTGTGGTATTCCGAAACGGAAAACCCTTTAAAAAGGACTACAGACATTTTAACATCAAAACCGTGGAAGGTCCGGATGATTTTGCTTCTATGGAAGAAGTAGTCTTTAGGCGTTACAAGCGTTTGGTGAATGACGGGGAATCCCTACCACAACTTATCGTAATCGATGGTGGGAAAGGTCAACTTTCCTCGGCACTTAAGAGTTTGGATATTTTAGGCTTGCGCGGAAAGATAGCTATAATAGGAATCGCCAAGCGTTTGGAGGAAATTTATTTCCCGGAAGACCCTATTCCCTTATATTTGGATAAAAAGTCCGAAAGTCTAAAAATAATCCAACAACTGCGAAATGAGGCGCATAGATTCGGAATTACTTTTCATAGAAATAAAAGAAGTAAAGCGGCCATAAATTCAGAACTGGAAAGTATAGCGGGGATTGGTGAAAAAACCGCTCAGGAATTATTGAAACATTTTAAGTCCGTAAAGCGGATTAAGGAGGCTTCCATAGAAAATTTAGCTAATTCCATAGGCATGGTAAAAGCAAAGAAAGTCTATGAAACTTTCCATTAAACATCTATTTAATCCAATGATAAGGTTTCTACCCATAGGGTTTTTGCTATTAGTGCCGTCCCTTTTGTTTAGCCAAGAAACGGTAATTCCGGAGAAACCTATAAAAGTTGGTTTGGTATTGAGTGGAGGAGGAGCTAAGGGCATGGCCCATATTGGAGCCCTCAAAGTCATTGAAGAAGCAGGGGTACAGGTGGATTATATAGGAGGAACCAGTATGGGTGCCATTGTAGGTGCCTTATATGCCTCGGGGTACTCTGCCATGGAATTGGACTCTATTTTTAAAAACACCGATTTTTTAGAACTGATTCAAGACAATCTGCCCAGGGATGCCAAAACGTTTTATGAAAAAGACGATTCCGAAAGATACGCGCTTACCTTGCCTTTTAACAAGTTTAAAATTTCCTTTCCAGCCTCCATTTCCGGAGGTCAGAATATTTATAACGAATTGGTACGACTTATGTACCATGTGAAGGATGTAGGAGATTTTAAGAAGTTGCCCATTCCATTCTTTTGTATTGCAACAGATTTGGAAACGGGGCAGGAAGTGGTATTGGACAAGGGGTATCTGCCGGAAGCTATTATGGCGAGCGGAACATTCCCTTCACTTTTTGAGCCCTCGGAAATAAACGGAAGGATTTTAATAGATGGAGGAGTCGTGAACAATTACCCTATCCAAAAGGTGAAGGATATGGGGCCCGATGTAATCATAGGGGTAGATGTACAACATGGACTTTCAGATAGGGAGTCCCTACAATCCGCGACCGAAGTGCTTTTACAAATAAATAATTTTAGGACGGTGCAGGACATGGTGGAAAAATCCAAGCGAACGGATATCTATATAAAACCGGACATAGCCGATTTTTCCGTTATCGATTTTGGACTCGGAAACGATATTATAAAAAGCGGGGAAGTAGCTGCGAAACAACAATATGAGTCCCTAAAAATGCTCTCCATCCAACAGAATAGACAAAAACCTCCCATAACACCTATTAAGACAACGGATAGCATAACCATAAATAGACTGATACTTAAGGGTAATGAAAACTATACTAGAGGTTATATTAA
>JBCBZE010000351.1:0-3547 GCA_039815505.1 Bacteroidota bacterium
GACCAATAGGGTATACAAGGAAAACGAACGCCTAAATTCTAGGATATTTATTACGGTTACGGAATTTGATTCCAATAGTAGATTTGGAGCTACGATTCAATTGCAATCATCCAGACCTGTTTTTAATGCATCTTATGAGAGTCCGATCTTTAATTATAAGGACAATGATTTCAATTTTGAATACATAGAATTTCAGCCCTTGGTATATAATGAAAATGTTTTTGAATCCAACCTGGTAGCGGTAGTTGCTTATTACACATATATTATGCTAGGGTTGGATGCGGACACGTTTTCATTGGAAGGAGGGAACGAGTTTTATAAGAAGGCCCAACAAATAGTGACCCAGGCGCAGGGTAGCAGTTTCTCCGGATGGAGTCAGTCCAAAGATAGATCCCGGTTTGAATTAGTGGACAATTTACTATCCAATACCTTTAGGGAGTACAGAATAGCGATGTACAATTACCATAGAAAAGGGTTGGACATACTGGCCGATAATGGCAGTACGGGCAAACAAGTTATCTCGGGGAGTATGCGATTGTTCGAAACCCTAATTAAAAGAAGGCCGAACGCCTTTTTGATACAAACTTTTTTCGATGCTAAATCTGAAGAAATTTTAAATATATTTTCCGACGGCCCTAAGGTAGATATCGTAAAATTGAAGGAGACACTGAACAAAATTGCCCCATTTTATTCCAGCACTTGGAACGATATTAAATACTGATCTCAAAAAGGTTCAGGGAAAAACAATACGGCATCTTTCCCCGAACAAATTCATTTTACGCTTAACGCTTACTTAACGGGATAATAGATATCTGTTTGAATTTCACTGGGTTTTACCATAGTGGGGTCGTTTACGTACATCTCGTACATGGGACCGTTCATGCTTAACTTATTTTCTTGCATGTACTGCATCAATGCCGTATGGGCCTGTGAGTCTCCCGTGCCATAATTTCCGAACTTAGAGACATGTAGGATATCCCCTTTGGGCATTTCCATAAGCTCCATGCCCTCGGCAGGTTCCAAATCCTTGTTTAAAAATAGACCAATGACCAAATCGGTTTCTCCTTTTTCCTCGTCCCATTTAATATAGACCGCACCAGGCACGTAATCTTGGGGCTGCAGACCACTTTTAGCGGCATATGCCCCCGCCTTGGGCATGGATTCTTCAAAAATGGCTTTCATAGCATCCATATCTATTTTACTGGAATGTGCATAACCAATGAAGTTTTGGGCCTCTTGCGTCTTTTGGGTTATTTCGCTCATGCTCCAGGCGTTTTTTTCTTTTTCATACGCTATGGATTGAACCTGGGAAACACTATCCAGTTTTTCCAACCCTCTTTCGAACATGGGCCCCATCATACTGTCATATCCTCCCATCATAGCACCTATGAGCTTAAAAACAAAGGGAGACTCCTCGGCCTTTATACCCCAGGTGACTTCAGTTCCGCCGTCTACGGGCTTAAATTTCCAGAAACCGTTTGCCGTTCCCATACCATCAAAGTCCAGCTGGTTGGTAATGGCTTCATTTTGAACGGCTTCAATGGTTTTTGCACTTCCTTTTCCATCTTTTCCGTCCCAGCTGTACGAACCTCCTATGCCCTTGGTTTGTTCCGCATAGGTGTATACCATACTTGGGTCTTCCTCTTCCCATGGCCCCCATGCTTCCCAATTTTTGTAATCGTCCACATTGCTGTAAACTACTTCTACCGGAGCTTTTACCGTTCTGGTTCGTGTTACCTCATACGCGCTTGGTTGCAATGCGGCATAGATGACCACCCCTACAACGATTACGAGTACAAACAATAGTACATACTTTAAAACTTTCATTGTTTTTTATTTTTAGGTTGTGAATAGATACTAAATTACAAAATTTTCGTTTTGGGTATTTTTGATGCCTTCATCACGCATGTTTTTTCTTAGCTCTCGTTTTTTCCCTTTAGAATATAAATTATCTTTACGCGAATACTAGATATCACACATTGTTAAAAAATCTTTCCATTGCGAATTACGCCCTCATCGACCATCTAAATGTCTCGTTTACCAGTGGTTTTACCGTTATTACAGGTGAGACCGGCGCGGGAAAATCTATTTTGTTGGGCGGGCTGTCCCTGGTATTGGGGAAAAGGGCGGACTTATCCTCCCTGCGCGACAAATCGAATAAATGTATAGTCGAGGCCGAGTTTGAGGTTGATAAGTACCACCTAAAATCCTTTTTTAAGGAAAATGATTTGGATTATGATGATCTTACCATTATCCGTAGGGAAATATTACCCAGTGGAAAATCCCGTGCTTTTATAAACGATTCCCCGGTGACCCTCCAAGTACTATCGCAGCTGGGAAATAGTTTGATCGATGTACATTCCCAACATCAAACTTTGCAATTGGCGGATACCGATTTTCAACTTAAAGTGATCGATGCCTTGGCGAACAATGGGGATTTATTGGCCAACTACACCCTTAAATTAGTACAGTTCCAAAACGCATCGAAAGCATTGGGTCAGATGAGAGAGGTGCAAGGCAAGGCCTTAAAGGAACTTGATTACAACAGCTTTTTGTTAAAAGAATTGGAATCCGCTCCTTTGCAACCCGGTATTTTAACCACCTTGGAAGAACAATATGAGCAATTGAACAATGTAGAGGCCATATTGGAGCAGTTGTCCAAGGGGCATCAGTTACTGAATGATGAGCAGGTAGGAATCATCCATCTTTTGACCCAACTGAAACTAGTTTCCAACAAGCTATCCAATTTTGGAAATCAGTTTATAGATTTGAATGATCGTATCCAATCCATTTTTATTGAGGTCGACGATGTTGCGGGCGAACTGGAATCCCTTATGGGAAACGTAGAGGCCAATCCTGCCGTATTGGAAGAGGTAGGTGCAAAATTACAATTGCTATACGATTTGCAGAAAAAACACAATGCATTGGATATCTCCGAACTGCTGGTGGTTAAGGATGAATTGGCCAAAAAAGTGAATACCGCCGTGAACATTGAATCCGATATAAAAGAAAAGGAAGCTGAACTGGAGCACCTAGGGAAAGAGTTGAAACTACTTTCCGATAAGATAAGCAAACAACGAAAGGCAGTTTTCCCCCAATTAAAAAACCAATTGGAAATTGCCCTAAGCTCACTGGGCATGCAAAACGCAACGTTTAAAATTGAGGTGTCCCCATCCAGTGATTTCAAGGCTAATGGTAAAGATGATCTTACATTTCTTTTTTCTGCCAATAAGGGTACAGGTTATGGGGAACTTAAAAAAGTAGCTTCCGGAGGTGAGTTGTCCCGTATTATGTTGACGATAAAATCGATCCTGGCCCAGTACGAACATCTACCTACATTGATGTTCGATGAAATAGATACGGGTGTTTCCGGAGAGATTTCCACCAAGATGGGCGATATTATGGCACATATGAGCAAAACAATGCAAATATTCTCTATTACCCATCTACCGCAAGTGGCATCCAAGGGAGATTACCACTACAAAGTGTATAAAAAGGATGACGATGCCATTACCCAGACCAAAATGAAAAAACTTACCCAAGAGGA
>JBCBZE010000024.1:0-20464 GCA_039815505.1 Bacteroidota bacterium
TACGAATGCCCAAAAAAAAGAGGCTCCCTTTTTTAAAGCAAAGGGATTAGTAGTTATTTCCGATGCAGACATGACAGCATCGGCCTATATTGATGGAAAGTTGAACAAAATGCGAGGCGCAAAAGACATTCTGAGCATTATGGCCCTCGAAGAAAAGGATACGATAATATATCAATTAGAAGTTTCCAATTCCGTAACCAACTGGACCAAAAGTCTTGCCCTTACCAAAGATGGTAATTATGCTTTTGTAGCGGAAACTCGAGGCGGATTACCTGATAGCGTGCAACAAGTGAGCAATATTTTTGAGGCCTTGCCCCCTGCAAGAAAATTAACGGTAATCGATATCAAAACTAAGACCGTGATAAGCCATATAGATGCAGGTACCATTCCTTTGGTAGCCCAATTGAATACTACTGAAACTATTTTGGTCACTTGCGTAACGGATATAGGGGCAGAAATTGTTTTTATAGATTGGAAAGCCCCAAAGTTCGGCAGAAAACAGTCCGTGGCCATGCCGCTCAAAGAAGGAGAAATAGGCAGGGTAACGGACATTACCTGGCATCCCAGTGGCCACTATTTAGCCTTGACTTTGGAAGAGTTGGGTCAGATTGTATTTCTTGCTTTTAAGAATGATAACGGCAATTATTCTATAGAAAAAATTGGGGAAGCCATTACCATTAATGGACTTGTAGGGGCCGGACAATTTACGAGTGACGGGAAAGATTATATTGTGCCCAATCTTAAAAACTGGGTGGATGATGGGGAACTAGTGAGTATACGGCCAGATTTTAAGGAAGGTGAACATGCTATAACCTCTATAGTTCAAGTGGGCAGGGCACCTGAAGGCTTTGCTATTAGCCCTAATAATGACTTTGTAGTAGTGGCCAATATGAAGGGGTCTCATTTTCCTAGGGAACATCCCCTATTTACGGCAACCAGTTCACTCTCACTTTTGTCCTTGGACCATACCGCAGGCAAACTAAAAATGCTGGAACAATATCCATTTGAAGGTATCCTTCCCGAAAACATAGTGTTTGATCAAGATGGAGATACAATTGCCCTCGTAGTATATGAATATCATGGGAAAGACCATGGAGGGGTGGAATTCTGGGAATTGGAAACTGATCCCATGCCTGTATTAATGCACCTGCCCAACAGGATACAGGTGGCCAAGGGGGCACATGCCCTTGAGGTATTGAAGTAAAGAAGAAAGTCTGGGAACCACCCCAGACTTTTTCATAGCTCCCGATAAATCATCGGGATCAAACAACCTAACCAAACAATATATTATAACTAAACTTTATTTTTCAAAATTCTGTATCTCTGTTGTTTTAGACGTTAGATATAGGCATAACTTACATTATCATGTAAAATAAAAGAAAACCCCGGCCTAGCAGCCAGGGCTTCTTTAATCAAAAAACCAACCTAAACACATGAATTTATGACACTAAACTTTCTTTTTCATTACTGTTTACCGTCTTGTAAGATGTTCTCTTTTGATGGCACTCAAAAGCACAGTACATCTCTTTTTCACGTCAATCTTTGTCTATAGAACAACCTAGCCGTAAAATACCCTACTTTATTTTCGATATTTTTAAAAATTTCATTAATCCCATCAACAAAGCAACCCCTTTGAGAAAAGGGGTTGCTTTGTTGATTGTCCAATAATTTAATTCAAGAGAGGTCTTGTTTGGTACAATACCCGCTTACCATTATCGGTATAGGAAGTACTTTGCCTATTGGAACTGTAATTTACTTTCATTTCTGTAGCCCGAGGAATCCTTGTACCAATCTTGGTTACTGATTCCGCCAGACGTAGCCCATATGCTAAAAAAGTTATATGCTTGGTTCACCGGTATTTTTTCCCTAGGCACTTTAAAATCGTGTACAATATTGATTCCCCAAGGCAAGCCCGTTTCGGTTACATAGTTACCAACCGGATCTTTATTGATCCCATCTATGGCCAGAGTTGGGTTTCCTAAACTGGTGGTATGGGCATAGGGCAAGTGTAATTCCCTTTCCCTGGTTTCATTTATTATGATGAATGGATTAAATGGCGCGGTACCTAGAGCTTCGGTTGTAATGGGTGTTGTAAACTTTATAGATACCGTAATAGGGTTATTGAGCATGGAAAAACTATTATCGTAAAAAATAACTACGGCATTTTCCTGGTCAGCCTCGGTTCCGTTTGGATTGTTCACTATATAATTCTGGGTATAGACGGTCCCTGTCACCTCCAAGACTTGGGACGGAACCAAGTTCTCCAACTCAATACCAAAACCGTTTACGAGACTGGCACCATTGGCTTTTACATTAATGTTAAAATCCACTTGGACCACCTCGTTACTTGAATTTTGAATCGCGACGACCTTGTAATTTAAGGCAATGTCATTAAAATCATAGTCTCCTAAGGAAGGCCACAAATCTTCAAATGCAATAGTACCCCATCCATATTTACTAGGCGTGAAGGTTTCGAACGCTTTATCCGCATCATCGGGGAAAGAGTCGTCCGCATCGCTAATACCATCACCATCGGTATCCACTTCCTCTTGGTCTTCAGTAAATACCCGAAAAGTGGTCAGGTCGTTAATCGTTCTGCCTAAGTCCGTTCCATTATTGGCACTTACACCATATCTATACTCCCATCCTCCCGTTTCCGTGTCCATGACGATAAGATCTGAACTGGACCCATTATTTGCCAACCATAGTTCATTATTGGAATCAAAGGTCATGGAGGTGGGAGAAAAAGGTAAATTATCCGCACTTATCCGATCACTCTGATACACCCCTTCCTCATCAATCTCTAACACATATAGGCCAGAAAAGGTGCAAAGATATAGGGTACCGTCTTCCGAAAATGCCAAATCCCCCCCATTGACACTATCCAAGCCCTCTATATCCCAAGTGGATATTACGTTGGCGTTCAACGGATCTATGGAGTACAGTTTATCGCGAGTGGAAAAATACAATAATCCATCATAGGAATTATAATCCAATCTAGGGCCACCTCTAGGTAGGTCGCCCACCGTCTCCCAAGTATCATTTACAATGTCATATTTCATTAAAGGATAAGGTGAGTTTCTACCAATGGAATATAGCAACAGATTCGTTTGATCTATAGCGCAGGTATAACTTCCCATGGGCATATCAGAAATGGCCGTGTAGATTCCGGTCAAAGGGTCTATTTGAAACAACTCCGCTGAGCCATTTACGCAGAAAAGATAATCGTCTACGCCCGCCTTGGCCGTTTCGCGCGATTTACCCCATTTACCGGCAAGGGAAGCGAAATTGTATACGGCTTCGCCATTGATTATTTCTACGACTTCTGCCGAGTATTTGGATTGATATTTACGTCTCACATAGATTTTTTCATAATAGGAGGGTAGGGTAATCATTTGCGTTATTCTTCCGGAAACCACCATACTTCGAAAAATAAAGTTGTTAAGTACATCCGATTGAAATTCCACTCCGGAATCGGGATTTCCTTCATCATTTACAAAATTAAAGGTTTCGCCTTCTTCCAATTCCTCATTGAAAGCATACACATCGTATACTGCACCTTCCTGTGGGTCTACGATATTTACGGTAATGTTTTGTTGGGTAGAAAAATCAAACCCAGCTGGTATCACTAAGTCCGTTAAGCTGATTTCCGATGGGTCCGTAGGATTATTGTCCGTTTCGGCGGCTTCCTCTACTTCTAAAGTATCTTTAACACAGGCTTGTGTTAAGAACAAAACTAAAATTGGTAAAATGTAGGTTACTGTTTTCATTTGGGATAAATTTGTTTAATAACGTATTTTCTTACAAAAAAGTACATCATCATCTTATTAACACAAAAGTAACATCAATTTATTTTCAAGGTGCATAGGCACGTTTAACGGCATGGGTAGTATCGGTGAATGGCTACAAAGTATCGTTGAGCGGATCGTTTAAACATGGTTTTCCATGCCATCTTTCTGTTGATAAGGGCACCAAAAGCCAAAAAAATTGGATTTATTGATTTGAAATCAATACAGTCATGATGTATTCGCATACCATTGCCCAAATCTCCCACCTATCATTTCCTGCAGTACGAGCAGATGATAAAAGACCACGCTTCCCGTATTATTTATTTACCTTTAAAAGGCTTTAATTCCATGAATCATGACTAAAACTTTCTATGATGAGCTTAAAGATGAATTGCAAAAAGGGGCATACGAAAAAGATCATCCATTTCGCTATTTTACCCTTGGAACCGTAGGTTTAGACCAATTGGCAAGACTGCGAACAGTGGTCTTACGACAAGTTACGGATGATCTGGTATTGACCTTTTATACCGATAAACGATCAAAGAAAATCACCCATATGAAAGAAAATGATAAGGTAAGCCTTCTTTTTTATAATCCTAAGAAGTTGTTTCAACTAAAAATAGAGGGCATTGCTACCATTGAATCCGATAAGAAATCACTACGTAAAGTTTGGAACGCCATTGGACCAAAGTCCAAAATGGACTATATCACTACCATAGCTCCTGGAAGTACCATCAAAAGTTTGGATGCGATAACGTATCTGGAAAAAAAGGACTTCTTCTGCATGGTGGAGGTAAAGCCTTTTAAGATCGAATACTTAAAATTAAATCGCCCTAAACATATTAGGGTACGTTTTTCCCAAAACAAAGGACAATGGACCGGAGAATTTTTAGTGCCTTAAAAACGAACCAAATAAAGATTTTCTTTATCCTTTCCAAAATTTTGAACACTATCTACCTTTGTACATTTGCGAGGTAAATGATTCTGACGTACAAGAAATATAGATTGTAATGGGTCTATTTTTTCTTTGGGCAAACTAAAATCATCAGTGGAAAAAACTTCTCTATCCGGGTTTAGAAACCTGATATTACCACCATAGGTGACATTTGGCAACACCCAATCTTCCTTACCAAAGTCTTGCTGTAATATATTGGATATTTCATGAAAACCATAATGTACAGAGGAAGGGATTTTAAATATCTTTTCTACGGGCGTCCGTAATGTCTGAACAGACAAGATGGCCAAAAACGTATAAAACCCAAAAGAAATCCACTTTTCCATATTCTTAAACGTAATCATGCCAAACAGCAAAACCAAAAAAGGGATAAATAGCGGCAACAACCATCTGGTTTCTATAATTTGAACCTTAAAAAAAATGAAAACCAACATCAAAACCAATGATTGGGATACCCATAGTTTTAACAGCCAATTACCTTTAAAGGGTAATTTAAGTGAAATCCTTCCCCAAACCTTTAGGATCAATACAACAACCAATAGGGGAGAAACCAATTTTATAAGAGCTACAAAAAACGCCAGTAAAGGGCCTATAACAAGTGGCTTGTTCACAGTTGCGCCACCCGCCTTTATTGCGATACTATTGTTAATTTCCGAAAGATACCCGTGATGTACCAACCAATAAAAATGTGGTAGTACAAGAAGTACGACCAAGATCAAGGTCACCAAAATTCTACTATTAAATACGGTTTTTCGGAATGCCGTATCAACAAACAACAACAAAAAAAGGCCTCCTAAAAAAAGCCCATAGTTGTATTTAGTCAAAACACCCATACCAATTAGTAAACCCAAGAGCATGTAATTTAAAACCGTTCGCCTATACCGAATTCTTTGGATGATGAGATAAGTTGCCATAACCACCAATATCAATAAGGAAGTGTGGGATAGTCTTCTAAACGTAAGATCGATGAACACAGGAATCAACGACAGACTTAAAACTACCAATACCGCTTTACTTCCGTCTTTTAAGAACGCTAATGCAAATCTGTAAACCATTACTAAGGTGCCTGCAAAAATAAGTCCGCGCAATAAGGCAAAAGAAAGTTTTGAAACACCAAAAATGGAATTAAAGATAATCTGCAACCAAGTATATAATGGGGGTTGATCATCATACCCCCAACGCCACCATTGCGAGTAGTATGCTTGTTCGGCATCTTCCAATTCCAGGGCCGCCTTCATATAACTTATGCCGACCATGGCAATACTGCTGCTTATGGCAAGAAGCACTACTTTTTTAGATGCCAAAATTAACAGGTGGTATTAGGGATTATTTCATTTTCAATATAGCGAATTCCATGGAAAGCGGTTGTAAGGCATCGAACAAATAAGAAATTAATTCCTGCCCATACTCAAGATACAATTCTGAAAAATTAAGACTGCGTTCCTGTAAGGATTGATTTGGAAATAAATCATTTTGTATATCGGTCATACGCACTACATGGTCTTTCAATTTTCTTTTTTGAGCTTTCAACAAACGTTTTTCCAAATGATCCAGACCCTTTTTTTGTTTTACTTCTTGCGCTTTTACTGCCCCCAAAAAGGAAGCGTCGGTCTGCCCTGCCAACGTATACAATTCCTTAAATTGGTCTTCTAGATATGTTTTTTGGGGTGAAAAATCAATATCAACATTAGAAATCTCTCGTATTTTTTTATTGATAAAGCTGCTCTGTCCTAAAAATAGGTCTTCTATTTTTAGATGCAGTTTTTTAATTTTATCGACTTGCTTTTCCCTTATGACCAAAGCAGAATTCCGAAGCAATAGCATCGGGAACGTAATTTCCATGGCATCAAATGAGGACTTCAGCTCCATCCAATACGCAAGTTCTCCCCCGCCTCCAATATAACAGAGATTGGGCAGTAGTACTTCTTGGTATAAGGGTCTGGAGATAACGTTGGGCGAAAAACGTTCGGGAAATGCATCGAGTTCTTTTAACAGTTCATTTTTTTTCCAACTTATGTTATGTCCGTCTACGGCATATTTTCCATCCTGTTCCACTATTCTCCCACGCAATCCATCGATCAAATAAAAATAGTTGATTTCCCTTGGGTTTACCTGTATACCATAGTTTTCGGGAAGTTTTGATAATTCCGAAACGGTTTCGGTCACTTTGGTAAAAGCACAGTTTTCGAAGATATCTTTTTTTGCGAACGGGATTAAAAGTCGTTTTAAATCACCGTCATCGCCATCTACTATGACCAATCCATAAGACCCGAAAAGTTCATTCGCTAAATATCTTGTAGCGTCTGTAAGATGTTGGTGCTTTAAATAAGCTTCTGAAAATAATTGTTTAAGTACATCCGCATTGCGACTTGTACCCAATGTTATGGAAAAAGCCTCGTATATTGCGTCCAATGCTTTGGTCGGCAACTTGCCCACCGCACCGGAGGCCATATGGTTCCATTGTAACTTTTTTCCCTTAAAATTAAAATAATTGATTTCCTCAAAATCGTGATCCTCCGTTGCCATCCAATATACGGGAACAAAATTGTACTCGGGATATGTTTTTTTTAGCTCCTTCGTTAGATTGATCGTAGAAATGATCTTGTACAGAAAATATAAGGGTCCCGTGAAAAGATTCAGTTGATGGCCCGTCACTACGGTGAACGTGTTATCATCTTTTAGTATGGAAATATTACGTTGTGTACTTTTGGAAACGGTGCTGGTTTTGTATTGCCTTTCCAATGCTTCGGAAAGTACTGCTCTGTTCTTCTTGGGATAGTTTATTTTTTTTTCATCGATTTGCCCTTTAAAGTTTTCCAAACTGGGAAATCTATTATAAAAAGGTTGTAGTTGGGTCTTCTCCTCCAGATAATCACATATCAATTTAGAAAAGTAACCGGTTTCCTTAAAAGGTATACAATCAATATCCATATAAATGTTAAAAGTACGGGTAAATATAAAACTCTATGTGTATTCTGTTCCTAAAAATACGTTAAGAAGTTTTTCCTAGAATCAAAAAAGAATAAAGGAAAAAAGTAATTGGACGGCACATCCCCGTTATACATCAATATTCCATTATTCTTGCGAATCAATTCCATAATTTATCGTTAGATTTGAGTACATACAAACTAAACAAACGACAATGAAGCATTTTTTACTCGCTTTAAATCTTGTCTTTTCCATTTTCGTCTTTGCCCAAGAACTAAAATCCCCTTCTGAATTTTTAGGGTACGAACTGGGAACTCAATTTACCCGTCATCACGAAGTAGTGGACTATTATCAGTATATCGCGCAAACGGCATCGGATAGGGTACAGTTGACCGAATATGGAAAAACCAACGAAAGACGCCCTCTTTTACTGGCCTATGTTTCCTCTCCCGACAATATCAAAAATTTGGAAACTATTCGGAAAGACCATTTAAAAAACACAAAAGGCGGTAGTGAAGCTTCCAAGGCCATAGTCTGGTTAAGCTATAATGTGCATGGTAATGAAAGTGTTGGTACCGAGGCTTCTATGCAGACCATATATGATCTACTGACCCGTAAGAGCAGCTATTTAAAAGACGTTGTGGTCATTATGGACCCCTGTATAAACCCTGATGGCCGGGACCGCTATGTAAACTGGTACAACCAATACAAAAACACACCTAACAATGTTGACCCCAATAGCAAGGAACACCACGAAGATTGGTTGAGGGGCAGGTCTAATCATTATATGTTCGATCTCAATCGAGATTGGGCATGGTTGACCCAATTGGAAAGTCAACAGCGTCTAAAAAAATACAACCAGTGGTTGCCACATGTACACGCGGATTTTCATGAACAGGGAATAGACAACCCTTACTTTTTTGCACCGGCTGCAGAACCTTTCCATGAGGTTATCACAGATTTTCAGCGTGATTTTCAAGTCACCTTCGGGAAAAACCATGCTAAGTATTTCGATGCGAACGGTTGGTATTATTTTACCAAAGAATTCTACGATTTGTTTTATCCCAGTTATGGCGATACCTATCCTACATATAACGGTGCCATAGGGATGACCTATGAACAGGGCGGAAGTGGTAGGGCCGGGCTGGGGGTCATTACCCGTATTGGGGATACGCTTACCCTAAAAGATCGAATTTTACATCACCATACTACCGGCCTGTCCACCGTGGAGGTGGCCTCCAAGAATGTGGCTACATTGAATGAAGAATTCAAAAAGTTCTATCAGGTCAAAAACTATAGATACAAAAGCTATGTGCTCAACGGCGATAGTGATAAAATAGAAGCCCTTAAAGCCCTATTGGCGAAGCATGAGATACAATATGGCATTCCCAATACCGGAACCGTAAAGGGGTTTAACTATAAAACCGGAAGAAACGGAACGCTAAGGACGTCGGGCAAAAGCTTGGTAGTATCCACAAATCAGACCAAGGGCACCCTTGTAAAGGTATTGTTTGAACCCAATGCCAAATTGGGCGATTCCCTCACCTATGACATTACAGCCTGGTCATTACCTTATGCGTATGGCTTGGATGCAGTGGCTTCAGAAACCTCGGTAAATGCAGCTCCCGTGGACGAACCGAGTGTTCCCCTTGTAGAAGGAGGCAATATTGGGGAAGATGCCTATGCATTTTTAACAGATTGGAGCAGTATGAAAGATGCACGCTTTCTAGCAGAATTATTAAAAAATGGAATTAGAGTGCGCTATGCGGAAAAACCATTTAAGATGGATGGTAAAAGTTATAAAAGGGGAAGCTTGATCATTACAAAATCGGACAACAAAAATCATAGCGACTTTTTAGGCATCTTAACCGATGTTGCCCAGAAGCATCTGGTGTCATTAACCGCCACCTATACGGGATTTGTAGAGAAAGGTAAGGATTTTGGCTCCAGCGATGTACAAATGATCCCCCATCTAAAAGTAGCTATGCTTTCGGGAAAACCAACCTCAACCTTGCGCTTTGGGGAGATTTGGCATTTTTTTGAACAGCAATTGCACTACCCCTTGACCATTATAGACAGTGACTACTTTGAGCAAGTAAATTTTTCCGGATACGATGTCCTCATTTTGCCGGGAGGGCGTTACAATGGGTTTTTTAACGAACATCAGTTAAAAGCGCTTAAGGAATGGGTGGAAAAAGGTGGTAAACTCATCGCAATGGGTAATGCCATTAAAGGAATTGATGGTGAAAATGGTTTTGGAATAAAGACAAAAGAGTCCAATACCGATAGTTCGGAGGTTTACATCTATTCCCATGAAGAAGCGGAACGGGAGCAATTAAAAAACATAATTACGGGAGCCATATTCAAGACAAAAGTAGATACTACCCACCCCTTGGCCTATGGCTATGACGATACCTATTTTACGTTAAAATTAGGAAGCGATGCTTATGAATATCTGGACAAGGGAACCGTTGTCCAAATCGAAAATACTACGGATCCCGTTGCCGGTTTTGCAGGAAGTGAAGCCAAAAAGAAGATTAAAAACACCATGGTATTTGGGGTAGAACAGCATGGGCAAGGACAAGTGGTTTATATGATTGATAACCCTTTGTTCAGAGGCTTTTGGGAAAATGGGAAACTGTTTTTTGCCAATGCCCTTTTTATGGTAGATTAAGACATTTCATGGATTTGAACAACCCTTGGCCTTATTAATTCGCAGCAATGCATCTAATCGTTATGGCCATGATAATCGTGTCCATACTTATAGCTACGATATAGTTTTAGAGCGCACATTTAATTGATAAGGTGAAGATTGAAAAAAGAAAAAATACGATTAAAAAACCAAGTTATACTTGGCTTTCGGACCCATCCATTTTCAATCTTGGTCAAGAACTTCCTGCCGCTTTTAGACATAAAAGTTTAGTTGACAAGAATATCCTACCACTAAATGGAAAGTGGTCATTTCTTTGGGAAACGTCTAAAAACAAGGTGCCTAAAAACTTTTCCGACCCAAACTTTGACCATAGCGGATGGAAAACCTTGGCGGTTCCGGCCAATTGGGAGTTAAACGGATATGGAACGCCTATCTATGTAAACGACCGTTATCCATTTCCGAAACACCCGCCCCATGTACCCGAAGAAAACCCTATGGGCATTTACAAGAAAAAGATAGTACTACCCAAAAATTGGAGGGGGAAGGAAGTTTTTTTTGTGGTGGGCGCTATAAAGTCCGCATCTTATTTTTGGGTCAACGGTCATTTTATGGGTTATAACCAGGATAGTAAAACCGAGGTCGTTTTTAACATTACACCTTATATCTCCGATACCATCGATATTACCATTCAAACCTTTCGCTGGTGCGACGGCAGTTACTTGGAATGCCAAGATTTCTGGCGTATCAGCGGTATAGAAAGAAGCGTTTACCTTAGGGCCCAGAATTCGGTCTACATTGCCGACCATCACAGTATCGCCACTCTGGAAAACAACTATGTCAACGGAAAACTAGAGGTAAGAACCATCTTAAAAAACAAATCGAACAAACTAACCAATGGGAAAATCGATATCATCTTAAGAGATAAAACTTCTGGGTTATTGTTAAAATCCTCCTCCCCGTATTCTTGTGAATCGGACAAGGATCTTCATGCGTGTGCTTTTTTAAAAGTTTCAGACGTAAATGCGTGGAATTCCGAATCCCCGTATCTATATGATTTATCGATACAGCTTTTGGATGGAAACAAAAAAGTTGATGAAATCCATACCAGAATAGGATTTAGGACTATTGAAATTCTTGAAAATAGGTTATGTATCAATGGAAAACCGTTAACACTAAAGGGTGTAAATCGTCATGAGCATGATGAATATACGGGACATGTAATTACAAAGGAAAGTATGGTAACGGATATACTTCTTATGAAAAGAAATAATATCAATGCCGTTCGCAACAGCCACTATCCCAATGCCCAAGAGTGGTATGCACTATGTGATGCATATGGCCTATATGTGGTGGACGAGGCCAACATAGAAAGCCATGGAATGGGATATGGACAAGAAAGTCTGGCCAAAGATAAAGCTTGGGGGGCCGCTCATATGGATAGGATACAACGCATGTATCATAGAAGTAAAAATCATTGTTCGGTCATTATTTGGTCCATGGGCAACGAAGCAGGTAACGGTGTAAATTTTGATGAAGCCTACAAGTGGCTCAAAAAAGAGGATAAGACACGACCTGTTCAATATGAGCAGGCCATGGAAGCGGCAAATACGGATATTGTCTGCCCCATGTACCCTAGCCCCTCGCAACTAAAGGACTATGCTGAAAACAGAGGGGATAGGCCCTACATTCTATGCGAATATTCCCATGCTATGGGAAATAGCAACGGCAACCTAAAGGAGTATTGGGATATTATTGACCAATACAATTGTCTCCAAGGAGGTTTCATTTGGGATTGGATGGACCAAGGATTGGTTAAACAAAAAAACAATCAGGACATTTGGGCGTTTGGAGGTCATTTTGGTCCTGCGGACACCCCAAGTGATGGTAATTTTTGTATGAATGGACTATTGTGGCCCAATAGATTGCCCAAGCCGGCCATGCACGAAGTAAAAAAGTGTTACCAACCAGTAAAGTTTAAACTAAAGGATGTCCTGGACAGACGGTTGACGATTAGAAATGAGTGGCTTTTTACCTCACTAAAAGGGTTTAGTTTAGAATGGTCCATTATAACCAAAAACGAACAAGTGGATTCGGGCGTTGTTGACCTTGATATCGCCGCCAATGACCAACTCTGCTATGAACTACCCTACAAAATTTCCGAACTGGACAAAACACTTGATCATTACTTGAACTTGGCAATTGTTTCCAATACATCTACTTTTTGGTTAGAAAAAGGACATATTTTGGCCAAAGACCAACTAAAAATTTTGGAAGGTGGTCCTAACGAAGATAAAATAGTACGCAAAAAAAAGGACACCGTTTTGATAAAAGACAGACACTATGTTTTGTCAGGAGAGGAAATTATAGCGAAGGTCAACCGAAATACCGGACTTATGGACTCCCTTTTGGTAAACGGTAAAGAAAAGCTGTTGGATGCTGTACGCCCTATTTTTTGGCGTGCTCCGACCGATAATGATTTTGGATGGAACATGCCCCATGAATGTGGCTTCTGGAAAGAAGTAAGCCAACATTTCAAGTTGATATCGTTACTTGAAAAAGATAATGGTATAAAGGCAATATTTGATTTGGGTGATGGTAAAGCCCAAGTCCATTTGATGTATAGGATAAACTTGGGAAAGTGTATGGTAACAACTACCCTGAAAGTACCGAACAACCTACCTCCAATACCACGAATAGGTTTACATTTTACGTTAAATCCGGAGTTATTGAACGTAAAATGGTATGGAAGGGGGCCACATGAAAACTATCTAGACCGAAAAGATGCTGCGCATTTTGGCATCTACACTTCAGATGTGGCCCGGCAATACGTACCCTATGTTTCACCACAGGAAAATGGTGCCAAACAAGATTGTGCATGGGTTACTTTGGACAGCTTGGACGAACAGCGGGCCTTAAAAATAAGCGGAGACCAACCTTTTGCTTTTAGCGCCCTACCTTATAGTCCATGGCAATTAACAAGAATCAATAGGGACTTAGGGCATAACCATGAGTTAAAGCAAGAAAATAAGGTACATCTCTGTATTGATCATAAACATATGGGGTTGGGGGGTGTAGACTCGTGGTTATCCAGACCTTTGGACAAGTATATACTCCCAGCTAGGAACTATACTTTTAATATCTTTATCGAAACCCCATAAATAAACCCACTTTATGGAAAGTCTTATTTCGAGTATCGATATTGGAATTATTATTTCTTATTTTTTTATTGTACTCTTCATAGGTTTATGGATTTCAAGAAAAACCAAAACCGGTGAAGATCTCTTTTTAGGAGGGCGTACGTTTGGATGGGGGGTCATAGGGTTATCGCTTTTTGCCTCAAACATCTCGGGTTCTACAATCGTTGGTTTGGCAGGGGCAGCATATACAACGGGTATTGTTAATTCCGTTTATGAATGGATGTCCGGGCTGCCATTAATCATCGCAGCGCTTATTTTTATACCTCTTTACTTAAGAAACAAGATTACCACTATTCCGGAATTTCTTCAACTAAGATATGATAGGCGATCCCAATTATTCTTCTCCGCCATCACCGTATTCAGCACTATAATGATAGAAACTGCCGGTGCACTATATGCCGGTAGCTTGGTATTACAAACTTTCTTTCCGGATTTGGTTATGTGGCAAACGGCCTTGGTCTTAGCAGTTGTGGCAGGAATTTATACGGCGGGCGGTGGTCTAAAGGCAGTAGTCTATACGGATGCCATACAAGCGATTATTCTTATTATAGGTTGTAGTGTGATTTCGTGGATTTTATTTGGCCGGTTAGATTACGATTGGGGAAAGGTGGTCGCCTCTGCGCCCAACGGACATTTTTCCGTAGTACAACCATTGGACGACAAAGGGCTTCCGTGGCCAGGTTTGTTAATGGGCGTACCTTTTTTAGGCTTCTGGTATTGGTCCACCAATCAATATATTTTTCAGCGGGTACTTGGAGCCAAAGATATGAAGCAGGCAAGATGGGGCGTGGTCTTTGCAGGGTTCTTAAAAATTATTCCTCTTTTTATTATGGTGTTCCCGGGAGCTATGGCCATAAGTTTATACCCTGATATTGCCAATGGTGACTCCGTATTCCCCACCTTGGTAACCAAAGTACTTCCCGTAGGTCTGGTAGGCCTGGTACTTGCAGGGGTTATTTCGGCGATAATGTCCAGTGTGGATTCTGCTTTGAACTCTTCCTCTACCCTATTTGTTATTGATTTTCTAAAACCCAACAGACCGAATATTACGGAGAAAGAAATTGTAAAGTATGGGCGTATCACTACTTTGATCCTTATGATGGTAGCCGCATTATGGGCACCACAAATCCAAAACTTCACGGGCTTATGGGATTACTTACAGCAGATGTTTTCCATCATTGTGCCACCCATTGCCGTTATATTTCTAATGGGAGTCTTCTTTAAAAGGGGAAATGGAGATGGTGCCTTCTGGACCTTGATATTGGGAACATTGGGAGGTATTGTACTCTTTATATTGGAGCAATTTGATCTTTGGCATTTACATTATACCATGAATGTAGGCCTTATGGTTTTATTTTCTATGGTCATATTTCTATGGGTCAGTAAGATGACTCCTCCGCCCGATCCGGATAAAATAAAACTGCTGACCTACAAGCGTGAACTCCTTATGGATGGATTCCAAGATGTACCTTGGTATAAAAATTATATCTACCAAATAGTTGTTTTAGCACTTCTTATCTTTGCAATTCTAATCTGGTTATGGTAAAGAAGGGTATAATTGCAAGATCTATATGAAAGAACAACAGGTCACTAGAATCAATAAATATTTAAGTGAAGTAGGTTACTGCTCCCGTAGGACCGCAGATAAACTTATTGAGCAGGGAAGAGTAACCATCAATGGTACCGTTCCCGAAATGGGCACAAAGATCGGGGCCGGTGATGAAGTGCGGGTAGATGGGGAGTTAATTTCGGAACCCAAGGAAAAACCGGTGTATATAGCCTTCAACAAACCTGTTGGCATTGTTTGTACCACAGATACAACAGTTGAAAAGGACAACATTATAGACTATATTGGCTATCCTAAACGTATTTTTCCCATAGGTCGTTTGGACAAACCTAGTGAGGGTTTAATATTCCTAACCAATGATGGTGATATCGTAAACAAAATATTAAGGGCCAGAAACCATCATGAAAAAGAATATATTGTAACGGTGAACAAACCCATTAATAGGACGTTTGTTAAGAAAATGAGTAACGGTGTCCCCATTCTCGATACCATCACCCGTAGGTGTTTGGTTGAACAAATTGACCATAAAACGTTCAAAATTATACTAACACAAGGGCTTAACCGTCAGATCCGAAGAATGTGCGAACATCTGGGGTATAGGGTCGTTAAACTAAGACGTATTCGTATCATGAACGTTTCATTGGATGTTCCCCTTGGCCAATGGAGAGATATTACCGAATCCGAATTAAAAGAGATTTACAAATTGGTTTCTACCTCCACCAAAACCCATGACGACGTCATATAATAGTAATTCACTGCCATGAATTTTATGATGGGCCAACCTTTTAAATCAAAAGCGATCTAATCCCAACTATTCCCCTACCTTTGCCGCTTCTATTTAGAAGCGCATGAATTTCAAAGATTTAGGAATTATTGAACCCATTCTCAAAACCCTCATCGATGAGGGTTATACCCATCCTACTCCTATTCAGGAACAATCCATTCCTATTCTGCTTAACAGAAAAGACTTACTGGGCAGTGCCCAGACCGGTACGGGGAAAACGGCCGCCTTTTCAATTCCGATACTGCAGCACCTTTATTTGGATAGAAGGCGGAACAATTCGCACCCCAAAATTAAAGCCCTTATTGTAACACCAACCAGAGAGTTGGCGATACAGATTGGGGAAAGTATTGCTACCTACGGGAAATTCACCGAATTAAAAAGTACGGTCATTTTTGGAGGTGTAAAGCAAGGTAATCAAACCCAGATTCTTAGAAGAGGGGTAGATATTCTTGTAGCCACACCCGGTAGACTATTGGATTTAATGAACCAAGGTTATGTTTCCTTAAGGAACATAGAATATTTTGTATTGGACGAAGCGGATCATATGCTAGATATGGGGTTTATCCACGACATCAGAAAGATTATAGCCAAATTACCGGAAAGACGACAGTCACTTTTCTTTTCGGCAACCATGCCCAAGGAAATAATAGCGCTTTCACAAAAAATTCTTGGGAGCTATGAACGGGTTACGGTAAAACCGCAACAAGCTACTGCCGAAAAGGTAGCGCAAGCCATGTATTTTGTTCCCAAGAAAAGTAAAATAAAATTGTTGATACACCTCCTAGAGGAGAAAGAATCCGATTCCGTATTGGTTTTTTCCCGTACCAAGCATGGAGCAAATAAAATTGTGAAGCTATTGGACAGGTCCAACATTGTTGCAGCTGCCATTCATGGGAACAAATCCCAAGGAGCTAGGCAAAAAGCCTTGGATGATTTTAAGAAGGGGCATATTAGGGTAATGGTTGCTACGGATATAGCAGCTAGAGGTATTGATGTAGAAGAACTTTCCTTAGTCATTAATTATGACCTGCCCAACGTTCCAGAAACCTATGTACACCGAATTGGTCGCACGGGAAGGGCAAAGGCAAGCGGAATAGCCTTGTCTTTTTGTGATGTAGAGGAAAAACCCTATTTAAAGGATATTCAAAAGCTTATAAAACAGGAAATACCTGTAGTAAGTGAACATCCATTTCTTAATGGGGAAATGGATGATGTTTCCAAAGATTCTGAAAGTTATCAAAAATCAAAACAACATCGTTCTAAAAAACCATCCAATTCGGAGGGAAACAAAAATAAAAACAAAAAAAGGCGTCGTAGATACTATCCTAGAAAACGAAAATAAATACAGGTATTTGAATAACCCTTACACGCGTTTTTTTTTGTATCCCCCTACATAAAGAGACAGCATTAAGCACCGCAATCGTATCTTTATGATAGTATTTGCTATATGGATCCCATAATTTTTCTCTTTTTGTTTTTTTCCTTTCTTGGGGTGTTGCTGTCCCTGCTTTTCTTCTTTAAAAAAAAGGGCGACCGTTTTGCCAATATCCTATTGGCAATCTATACGTTCCTTTTTGCTACCGAACTATTGAACAACTCATTGCGTTGGTCCGGCCTAATAAAAACAGAAAAATTTGTCCACCTAAACCTCATCCATTTCCCTCTGTGGCTGGTTTACGGTCCTTTGGTCTTTATCTATGTCCGTAGGGTAATCTCAAAAACCGCCTTTAAGATTACAGATATTCTTTTTTTAGTACCACCTCTTGTTCTCATGGGCTTGCTGTTCCCCTTTTATACCCTTTCCACTATGAATAAGCTTAATGTGGTAAATAATGAAAAAACCTTCGATTACATATTACTACCCAGTTATGGCATCTGGATTATTATTGCTTTTATGTTCTTCTATGGGGGTTATACCTATTTTTCATTTTGGAAAAATCGTGGAATAGGTTTCAGGGAGAATAACTGGTTAAAATGGTTCGTTGGATGTTATTTTGGCTTTGTATTTGCTTTTACCCTCTATATTTTTCTAATTACTTTCCAATTGATGGATCCCAAATACGATTATTTTGTAGATATCATCATTGTTCTATTTATCGGAATGCTTGCTTTCTTCGGTTTTGTGCAACCGGAAGTGTTTGAGGGAAAATCTATCAAGGAAGTACTTCCTTTTAAAAAATACAGAAAAACGGGCCTATCCAAGGCCTTATCCTTGGAAATGAAAAATAAACTCATAGGGCTTATGGAAAATAAAAAGTTATTTCTGAACAATGAACTAAGGCTTACCCACGTAGCAGAAGCATTAAACCTATCCAGAAATCATGCATCACAGATTATCAATGAACATTTTAACCTATCCTTTTTCGATTTTATAAATCAGTATAGAATTGAAGAAGCCAAAAAGTTATTATCAGGAAATAGCCGCCGGGAAAGAAACACCATTGAACAAATAGCGTATGATGTTGGTTTTAATAATAGGGCTTCTTTCTACAAAGCATTTAAAAAATTCACAGGGGAAGTCCCAACTAAATACATGGATGAAACAGAGCTGGTCTCTTAAACGTATGCTATTTAAAGTTGTAAAAGTTTGTAAGGAGAGACAATTTTATACGATAATTAATATATGTTTATCCCATGGATAGTTAAACGATCCGTGTGCTTTTACAAGCTATATGTATTTAAAAATTAGTATCTTAGAGAAGAATACCAAATCCTTTTTAAATAAATTGAATTAAATAAATAAGTCATGCCAAAAAATTTCATAATAAAGATTAGCAAAGCCTTTACCATGGCAATAACACTTGTGTTGTCCATTGGTTTTAATGAAACGGTACAGGCGTCAACTTTTTTTCAGGAAACGGAGCAAGTTACCGACTACAGTCAGTACAAGGGCAAGGTGACCGATGGCACCACCAAAAAACCTCTTATTTTCGCTTCTTTGTCGCTAGACGGAACCAACATAAGTACCGTGACCAATACGGAAGGTGATTTTTTACTGAAGATACCCAAGAGCATTAATGAAGGAACCATAAACGTTTCCTTTTTAGGTTACAAAACCAAATCCATACCCTTATCCCAACTTAAGGAAGACAAAAACCGTATTGCCCTGGAAGTGTCCATTACCGAACTAAGCGAAGTTAATATTGCAGTTCCTAAGAATGCTTACGCTTTGGTTAAGGAAACCCTGAAAAGAAAGGGTGAAAACTATTTTGATGACCCTACGCTAATGACCGCATTTTATAGGGAGACCATAAAAAAAAGAAGAAGGAACGTGTCACTTTCAGAGGCAGTGGTCAATATCTACAAGACACCATATACTTCGAACAAAAAAGACGCCGTTAAATTATACAAAGCAAGGAAAAGTACGGATTATACCAAATTGGATACGGTGGCCCTTAAACTTCAAGGAGGTCCTTTTAACACCTTGTTTATTGACCTTATGAAATATCCGGAGTACATATTTACGGAGGAGTCCCTTGCTGAATATGTATTTAGTTTTGATCGTTCCACAAGAATAAACGATAGACTTATCTATGTTGTGAATTTTAAACAAAGAGAAGACATTAACATTCCGCTATACCAAGGAAAACTATTTATAGACCCACAAAACAAAACACTTACAAGCGCTATATATTCGTTGAACATTATTGACAAGGAAAAGGCAAGTAGGATGTTCGTTCGTAAAAAACCAAAAAATGCCAAAGTATACCCCACAGAAATAGCTTACCGGGTAGACTACAGGGAAAAAGATGGCAGATGGTATTACGGCTATAGTAATGTACTTTTGGAATTCAAAGTGAATTGGGACGATAGGTTGTTTAATTCTGTATATAGTATGGCGGCAGAAATGGCTGTTACGGATTGGGAAAAGAATGTGACCGAAGAAACACCCAAATCCAAAGATCGCTTAAAATCATCCATCATTTTAAGTGACGAGGCCGTTGGTTTTTCCGACCCGAATTTTTGGGGAGAATACAATATTATAGAGCCCGAGAAATCTATTGAATCTGCTATAAAGAAAATTAAACGACAATTGAAACGAGCCAATTCAAAAGGGGGTACATCTGCTCCTTGAAGATGGTAAAATCGTATAAAAAAGGCACCGAGGTGCCTTTTTTTATCATTACCCCCGTCTACGCTCTTTCTGTTCAAAAAAAACAAGATAACCATAGGGTATCGCCGCGGTTTTTGATCCAGGTTTACGTGTGCTAAAAACTAAACCATACTACTATTATCGCTGGATTGCCGGTGACGGGCATCATCAAATGAATAAAAACGTTATTAACAATTGTTTATAACCTTGGTTTATATCTTGTTGATTTTTAAATGGTTATAAAATTTGGATATTAAATAAAAACATCTAATTTTAAGGTATGGTTAAAGAGGAATAACCCAGCAATGGGTAGGAACTCCAAACCGGTATAAAGTTGACGTTCTTTATATTGTTGATCAATCCATTTCAAAGTAGTTAGGCATTTATGCAGCATTATGGCGAAACGGGTGGGCATAGTGGAAAAATGCTTCGGCATTTTGGAAACTAGGCTTAAGCTTTTCGGGCAAAGTATAAGGCCATAGGTTTTGTACTAAAGAAA
>JBCBZE010000215.1:0-6113 GCA_039815505.1 Bacteroidota bacterium
ATTTTAAAAACACTGTTTCGTTAAATTGGTTTATTTTTGGGAAAAACTAGAATTCATGTCCATAACGGTACAGCATATTACCAAAAGTTTTGGAACGCAGAAGGCATTGGACGATATCTCATTTGATATAAAAAAAGGAGAAATCGTTGGTTTCCTAGGTCCTAACGGTGCAGGAAAATCTACTATGATGAAAATACTTACCACGGCCAGCAAAGCAGATCAAGGTGAAGCCATGGTAAATTCGTTCAATGTATTGGCGGATAAAAAAAATGTGCAGCAAAGTATTGGTTACCTTCCAGAACACAATCCCCTCTACTTGGACATGTATATAAAAGAATACTTGGGGTTTAATGCGGATGTATACCAGGTGGCCAAGGAGCGAATTACGACCGTAATCGAACAAACGGGCCTTACGCCCGAAGCTCATAAAAAAATTGGGCAACTTTCCAAAGGTTACCGACAGCGTGTAGGCCTGGCAGCAGCGCTTCTACATGATCCGGAGGTATTGATATTGGACGAACCCACTACAGGATTGGATCCCAATCAACTATTGGAAATCCGAAAACTGATCAAGGAAATAGGTAAGGAAAAGACCATCTTGCTCTCCACGCATATCATGAAAGAGGTGGAAGCGGTCTGTGATCGTGTTCTTATCATCAATAAAGGTATCCTGGTTGCCGATAAAAAATTGGAAGAGCTGCGTGAGGCCGATGAACAGATAATAGAAGTAGAGTTTGATTATAGGGTAGAAGAAGTATTGTTACAACAGATGCCCCATACCATATCCGTCAAAAATACAGGTGGATTTGTTTATGAAATTACCTTTAATACGTCCATGGATATGCGGCCCAAGGTATTCGACTTTGCCCATGACAATCAACTGAAAACACTTCAATTAAGCAGAAAGAATAAGAACTTGGAGAGTTTGTTTACCGAGCTGACAACCCGTTGATTCAACAATCGTTGGGAAAGCCGTTATCTAATGCGATTCAAATTCTCGTCTATATCTTTGTTCTTATAATCCAATTCTCTAATTTTCCCTAAAGTATATTTTATACTCAAAGCTATTTCCCTTCCATCGGCAAAATAAACTCCATCGGCTTCCACACCGCCAACATTATAACTTTCTTCGAAGTTCATGGCTCGTGTAATATCGTTGAAACGCAGAGAACACTGTAGCTTTTCAAAAAGAGTTTTGGAAATGGTGGCATTGAGCACAAAAAGTGCGTTCCTTTTAAAAATACCTTCCCTTCGCTGTGTCAGTCCCCATCCACCGACAGAGATTATGGTATCCTTGGCCACCTCAAATTGCTGATCCGTATAGTAATACAAATAAGGGTCCGAATCGTTTATTATGGCAACCGTATCCTCAATTTTTCGGGCCAATAGTGTTATTGTATTGGTAGAGGTCCATTTTTTATGGGTAAAAGGAAGTGTAAGACTTATATCAAAGCCAGATTCCTTGGCTATGTTCACTGGTGAAAGAATGGCGCTATCAGCTCCTTCATCAAACCGTATCGTATAATAAATAGGAAACCTTATTTTGGAATACCCTATATAGATCGATTTATCCTTCCATTGAAAATTTGCGGATACTTCATCGGTCAAAGTGGGTTTTAGATTTATATTACCGGAACCCTCTAAAAATGGATTAATAAATGCCGTAATGGAGCTGGTATTCGAAAAACTGGGTCTACCTATGCTCTCGGCATAGGTGAGTGTAATATTTTTTGTGCTATCTATCTGAAAACCGATGTTTGCCTTAGGGAAAAGATTGGTTTTGTTCCGCTCCACCACAGGGGAGCCTTGTTCCTCAAATTCGCCTTTCACCTGATTGTTCTCTATTCGTATTCCGGTATAATAGTTTATTTTTTTACCTAAGTTACCACTCAACTGTGTATACGTGGCATAGGTATTTTCGGTATAATCATAATCGATTTCGGTTATACCTGGCAAATCAAAATTTTGGATTTCCGTCAATGCCCCCGCCCTCGCTTCATTTATGTTCCCGCCTAATTCCCATTTCATACCATTTTTAAATACTTTCTCAAAATCCAATCGATAGGCAATGGCGTTTATTTGGTATCTCTGTTCTCGCATCTGGGAACGAGCAAAACCGCTATCATTGGTATTATTAAAAATATCGGTGTTCAGTTTTTGTACAAAGTTGGAATATTGAGCACCCATGAAAAGGTTTGTTCCACCTCCTAAACTCTTATTATAATTTAAATTTCCGCTAAAAAAGTCCTTGCTGTTTTCATTCGAGGTCTCTGTCCTAATAGCATTCGCTACATCCCTATCCTGAATAAAGGTATCCGTCTCAATTGGAAATTCATCGGCTTGTCTCCTTAAATTGATATTTGCCGAAAAATAGTCCTCCTTGTTTATTTGATAAAAAAGCCCTGCCCCACCGTTAATTTGCTGTCTGTCATTAACCGGTATGAGCACTAAATAGTCCGTTAATACATCCCGTTGTGGGATACGGAATTCAAAACTGTTGCTTTCCCATGCTCGAAGTTGATTATATGCGATATTTCCTTTGAAAGTCAGTTTATTTCTATTATAACTCCCATTTATGCTAAAATAGTTATTGAAATTTTGCTTAACGGATGCGGTTTCAGAAAGCTTAAGTTTTAGGTCCCTGGCTTGATTATTTTTTCGGGTGATCAATAACACACTTCGTCCTTCAGCCTCATATTTCACCGATGGATTCTTAATGATTTCTATACTAACGATGTCATCCACGGATAGCAGGCTAAATTCTTCGATGCTTATTCGCTGGTTTCCCATGTAAATTAAAGGACTACCCTTTCCAATGATGCTAACGGATTCCCTATCCGAACTGACCTGAAGCCCGGGTAACTTTTCCAAAATACCTAGCGGGTCAGGTATAGCTGAAAAAATTGGGTTTTCCACATTTACTTTAAGATTGCCGTTAACAAAACTGAATGCTCTTTTTGAAGCTGTCACTTCAACCCCTTCCAATTTGGTAGTATTCTCTTTTAACCGAATCGTTAAAGCAAGGTTTTTATCCAATTGAAATGTTCTTTTTATATCCTCGAAACCAAGGCATGAAACTACTAAGCGATAGTTTCCGGCTACTACATCATTGAACAAAAACTTCCCATCCAATACCGAGGTGTAAGAATCCAACACATCACTTTCAGTATCGTAAATTAAAACATCCCCAACGGAAACTGGCATATTCCCAGTATCCACTACCGTTCCAGAAATAGAAAAAAACGTTTGCGCATATAGAAATGGACCTAAAAAAAAACAGCATATCATAGTTAGTTTTTGCATCTGAAATATTTATGATACAAGTAACTATGGATAAAATTTTAAAAGGTTATAAGCTACGTCTGAATAAGGGGCTAGTACGGGGACTAATTTTGTGCTTTTCGGAGTAATTCCTGACGGTTAGATACTTTTAACTTACTATAAATATTGGTAATATGCGTTTTTACCGTGCTCATACTTATAAAAAGTTCATTTGCAATCTCTTTATTGGTCTTCCCTGCGACTATAAGAGTTTGCACATTTTTCTCCTGTCTACTTAAATTACCGATTCCTTTTACACTTCTGCGCCTTCTTAAAAAAATAAAAACCAACAACCCAGAAACCAAAATTCCTAAAACAACATTAATGAGCTTACTGGTTCTATATTTTTTTTCCACCGCTTCCATTGTTAAAAAAGCCAACTTGTTCTCTAAAAAAAGATATTGGGATGGCTCAAGGCCGCTCTCCCGCAGTTCGGCTAAAAGCGATTGGTAATACCTTGGGTTTTGGACAATATCCTTATCCAATAATTTTTTATGATCCAGTTGTCTAATGCCTATGAGTTTTACTATCAATATCTGAAGAGAGTCCTTTGCATAGGATTTTAAATTCCCCAAGTACGCATTGGAAATACTATCTTCCGATCCAGACCTATTCAAAAGTTGGGTTTCAAATTTTCGTAAACGTTGCCATTCCAAATCCGCTTTATTGGTGTTACGATAGCTTGCAAAAAATTCCTTCCCTTTAGGAAATTGAATACTATCTTTATTGGACAGGATAAAAAACTTATCATTGGGGATAGTATCGTTGATGATTTTTTGAATGCGATTTACATGCAGCCTATAAATGGTGTTCTTATCCGCAATATGTACTCGTTTAAAAGAGAAGTAACCATCTTTCCCCAAAGTGGTAGTCGCTACCAGCTTCGTTTTGCTAAAATCCGGTAAATCCTTTAATTTAATCTTCGATAACTGCACTTCCTCTTCCCATTCATCCGCATTTGTTCTATTTACATAACCTGAAATGGCATCTTGTGCCAACAGTCCAAGACTATGTAACACCATTAACAGACATAGAAGTTTTCTAATCATCATATTGCTAAAACATATCGTACTAAGGTAATAGTTTCCCAAGATAAAATCAACATCCTAGGTATTGGGCTTCTCCATGTGCAAAACTAAATTACTTATGGCCTCATCTAACTCTTTCTGAACTTTGGGATCTGTACAATTCATTAAAATTACCACGACTGTCTGTTCATCGGGGTATACAAAAAAGTTGGAATACCCACCCACCCCGTTGCCAATATGTCCGTAGTAGGGTTTACCTGTTTTATCCATGCTTACCTGCCAACCCAAGCCATAATATGTTGGGGCACCATTTAAGATTTCCGAGGTCAGGAATTGGGATAGTATCGTCTTATCCGTTATTTTTTGATCCAAATAAGCCATACCCAACTGGGCAATGTCCTCTGAAGTCGACAAATAACCTCCTCCCGCCATTTTATAAAAGTTGTTTACCGGAATTGCTTTACGAAATCCCGATCGGGTTTTGGAATAGAAAACGGCTATTTCACTGTCATTTATATGTTCTTTTGTGCTAACGGCCGCTGTTTCGGGAAAGGTATTTTTTAAATTCAAAGGCCGTAATACTTTTTGTTGCACATAATTTTCAAACGGAATACCACTGGCTTCCTGCATAGCCAAGGAAATCATTACCCAATCATAGCTATTATAGAAGTAGTTGGTTCCTGGTTTAAAAAGTAGATCGTCATCTTTAAAAACCGCTAAGCTTTCCTTAATGGAATAGGGTACGTTCAAGGCATATTCTTTTCCTTTATACCCGCGTATTCCTGCGGTATGCGATGCCAACTGACGAATGGTAAAATCATATTTCTTTTTGGGGTAATACGGGACATAATGGTAAAAGGAAGTATCTAAGTCCATTAACCCATCAGAAACCATATTGGCCAAGGCCGTGGCAGCGATAGGTTTTGATACACTGGCAATTCTAAAGATAGTTCTCCTTGGGTCTACCGGTTTCTTAACGTCCCAATCGGCATAACCATATCCTTTTTGAAAAATTGTGTTCCCGTTCTTCAGTAAGGTTATGGCCAATCCGGGAACTTTCTTTGCATCGATCAACGATTGCAGTAAAGCGTCCGCCCTAACCAATCCACTAAGGTCTGTGTCCAATCCAATGACCCGTTGCGATGCAAAGAGGTCTTTCAGGTATTTAAGGATGGGTTTCAAATAATTAATCCTCTATTGTTTCTTTTCGTATAAATGATAATTTAAGCTTTTTCCCTTCTTTAAGGAAAAGTGGCTAGGCATTAAGCCGAGACAGAAGGTTTGGTCAAATCACCTCTTGATCGGTCTTTGACAGATTCGATCCACTCCTCCTTATCCAAGGAGGAGACCTTTTAATCTTTAAAAATTAATCTACCGTTAAAGAGTTCTTCTATATCTATGTTGGACGGGCGATTAAAACTTACCACATCTCCCGTACCCCGTATGACTCCCGTCAATGACTGTTGTGGGTTAATTAATACATCATTGGTTCCCCGGTGATTCAAAGTAACGTTCTGTGCGATCAATGTTCTGGCCTCCAATCTTGAATCTCCCGCAGAAATGGTAATATCAAGGTTCTCCACGGACCCGGTAAGATTAAAAAAAGCTATTCCATTGGAGACGATACGTATATTTTCAGCATTGACCTCCAGGTTAAACTCACCATCGGTAGTTTCCGCTTCGGGATCCGTAAAACTCTCCGACAGCAATGCTAAACTTGGATAATTTAAAATACCTTCACTACTAATGGGAAAACCTGTGCTA
>JBCBZE010000016.1:0-23003 GCA_039815505.1 Bacteroidota bacterium
GATACCGCCATTTTGCCCAATTCGTATATACCCTCTTCTATCTTTATCAATGAAAATGTACCCGCGACCTCGCTTTCCACTTTTGCAAAGAAAATATACCCTCCTTGCCCAATAATTGTTTCTTCGCATGCCTCCAAGAGTTCAGCATCATGTGGTTCTACCACAAAATATTTTTCTAACCATTCCACGTTTAAACGTGCAAAATCCTTTGCATATTTTGGTTCAAAAGGTAGTATGGCTACTTTTTCTTTTTGTATCATACCTTAATCTGTAATTGAAAATCCTCTAGTATTGCAGTACTCAATGACCTTTCGTTAAGTCTTGATTCCAACTGCGTTATATGCTCCATAAGATTGGTGGGACTAAAATTCACCAGTTCCTTTACTTTAATGTCCATTACCTCCCATAGGGGAATCATTTTCTGGTGCACTTCCTGTCCTTTTCCGGTTAAATAAAACAACTTCTTGCGTTTGTCTATTTCATCCGACTTAAAATCAATGAGTTTCTTCTTAACTAATTTTTTAAGCGCCTGCGTTATGGCAGGTTGCGTGTATTGCAAGCTTTCCTGTATATGCGATGTGGTAACGACCTCTGAATTGATTATAATTTTGAAAATGGGAAAAAGATAAGGATCAAAATCGATTCCGGCCATTTCATAGGCAGTTTGGATTTCTTTCATTAATCGACCACTTAATCTATTTAACCTGGATCCAAGGCCAAGCTCCGCTAAAACTTTTAATTCATCTTTCATAAGTATTTATATAAGCACTTATGTAAATATATGGTTTTTAAAGTATCTATCAAAAAAAGATTATGCCAAGGCTTGTTCTATATCGGCTATAATATCGTCACTGTGCTCCAAACCTACCGAAACCCGGACCATACCATCGGTTATACCTACCCATTCCCTCTCCGCAAAGGAAAGTTTGCTATGGGTTGTCGAGGCAGGATGGGTTACAATACTTCTAGAATCACCTAGATTTGCGGACAAGGATAATAATTCAATGGAATCAAAGAACTTCTGCCCTGCCATCAATCCACCCTTCACTTCGAAAGCCACTACACAACCACCTGCCTTCATCTGCTTTTTAGCTATTTCATATTTTGGATGTGACTTTAGAAACGGATATTTTACCCAATTCACTTTGGGATGTTTTTCAAGAAACTCGGCCAGTTTAAGTGCATTATCACAATGTCTATCCACCCTAACACCAAGGGTTTCCAAACTCTTGGACAAAACCCATGCATTAAAGGGAGATAACGAAGGGCCCGTTATTCTGGAAAATCTATAAATCTTATCAATTAGTTCCGTGCTGCCCACAGTGACTCCAGCTAAAACCCTGCCTTGCCCATCCATCAACTTGGTACCTGAATGAATAACCAAATCTGCACCATACTTAATGGGTTGTTGCAAATACGGGGAAGCAAAGCAGTTGTCGATCACCAAAATTAAATCGTGTTTTTTTGCAATTTTCCCCAATGCCACCATATCCAAAATATCCACTCCCGGATTCGTTGGCGATTCCGCATAGATTATCTTTGTTTTTGGGGTAATTAGATTTTCTATGGTATCAAGTTCATCGATTTTGAAATAGCTGGTACCAATATTCCATTTTGGAAAAAACTGTGTAAAAAGCGTATGCGTAGATCCAAAAATACTTCTTGCGGATAGTATATGATCTCCGCTGTTCAATAATGCGGCAAACGTAGAAAAAACTGCAGCCATACCGGAGGCAAATGCAAATCCGTCCTCCGCCCCTTCCATCTTACATACCTTGTCGATGAATTCGGAAGAATTTGGATTGGAATACCTGGAATAGACATTTCTATCCTTTTCCTCGGCGAAAGATGCGCGCATATCCTCGGCATCCTCGAACACAAAACTAGATGTTAGGTACATAGGGGTAGAATGTTCCAAAAATTGGGAACGTTCTAACTGCGTTCGTATGGCTTCGGTCTCAAAATGTTGTTTCTTGCTTGTTTTGTCCATTTGCTCACTTTGGTCGTTACACCCAATAATCCTGATGATAAAAAATCATGTGGATTTTTTTACTTAGTATTCCTTTATGTGCTATCCTTTCTCGGCGATTCTCAAAATATCGCCAAAAACACCTCTTGCTGTAACAGCTGCCCCGGCTCCTGCCCCTTGAATCACCAAGGGATGTTCTCCATAGGATTCCGTATAAATCTCAATAATGGAATCTGACCCCTTTACCTGGCCCAAAGCGCTTTCCTTGGGAACCGAGATCAACTTCACTTCCAAAACACCCTTCTCTTTCTGTAGATCCCCAGATAAATCCCCTACATAACGTAATACATGGTGGGGTTTCTGCCCTCTTTTTACCTCATTGAACGTTGCATCCAAAACATCCAAGTTTTTTAAAAAGTCCGTCACCGTTCCTTTACGTAATACCTCAGGAATTAAATTTTGAATTTTGATATCTGTGAACTCATTTCTAAGGTCCAACTCCCTTGCCAAGATCAATAGTTTTCGTCCAACATCGTTTCCGGAAAGATCTTCCCTGGGATCAGGTTCTGTATATCCCTTGTCCATAGCTTCGTATATAATCTGGGAAAACGGGGTATCTACTTCCGAAAAGGTGTTGAAGATATAACTTAGCGAACCCGAAAACACGCCTTTGATCCTTGTAATGTTTTCACCGGACAAATGCAGCAATTTTATGGTGTCGATCAAAGGAAGGCCAGCTCCCACATTGGTCTCATACAAGTACTGTTTTTGATTTTTAACCAGTTCCTCCCTAAGAAGTTCATAATAATCGAACCCTAATGTGTTGGCAATTTTGTTAGAGGATACCAGATCAAAACCGTTTTCGGCAAAATCAAAATAACCGGCAACAAAATCCTCACTGGCCGTATTGTCCACGGCAATCAAGTTTTCTAAATGATGTTCTTTGGCATAATTGAATACATCATTTATCGAATACGCCATACCATTTTCAATACTGGATTCCCATTTTTTTGGAATCCCATCCTTATTCATGACGATTTTCCTTGAATTGGCCAATGCAAATACATTTAATTGAATACCCTTTCTTTTTTCTATGGTCTTGGACGATTTCAATATCTGGTCTACCAGTGTCCCGCCCACATTACCATGGCCAAATATAGCCAGGTTCACTTTCTTGCTTATTCCAAAAATTTGGCCATGCATTACGTTCAGCGCCTTATGCAGATCCAATTTCTTGACCACCAAACTTACATTCCTCCCAGAAACGGTATTATTGAACAATAAGGGGACGATCCTATTTTTTATTAAAGCATTATAGGGCTTGTGAAAGGTACTCAGGTCCTGTCCAACAATGGAAATTACAGATACATCCTCTACTACCGTAATATTGTTGATGTCCTTGGCATAGAAGTCGTTTTCAAACTCGGTCACCAATGCCGACCTTCCTTTATAGGCCTTATCCGCATCCACGACCAAGCCTATGCCCCTCTCTGAAGAGCCTTGGGAAATAATACTAACATTGATATTATTGTTCCCCAGTGCTTTGAAAATTCTTGCGTCGACACCTATTTTCCCTAAAAGTCCCCTACCTTCCAAGTTTATTAAGGCAACATTCTCCAGAACGGATAATGATTTGATCCCATCCTTACTGGTCTTGGCACTAATTAAGGTTCCGTCATAATCACCATTGAAGGTGTTTAAAATCCGTAATGGAATATTCTTTTCAATTAGTGGAATAATGGTTTTGGCGTGCAAAATATTGGCACCAAAAGTCGCTAGTTCATTTGCTTCACCATAGGATAATTGGGAGATACGCCGTGCATCGGGAACAAAATCGGGGTTTGCCGTGAAAATACCGTCTACATGGGTATAATTCTGCAATTCCTCCGCATCTAAAAAATTTGCTAACAAAGCAGCTGTATAATTACTGCCATTTCTTCCCAATGTGGTCGTATCATTATTAGTATTGGAAGCGATAAAACCAGTAATCACGGGGACACAATCTGGATGGAGCTTGGCAAACTCCCGTTTTATGTTTTCCCTGGACAAAACATCCAATACTTGGGCATTTCCAAAATTTGCATCGGTTTTGATAAGGTCTCTGGAATCCATCAACTCTGCCTTTACTCCTTTGCCAATAAGTAACTTGGTAATCAGCTTCGCCGAAATAAGTTCGCCATAGGCCAATACTTGATCTTTAATTTTACTACTATAGTCACCAAGCAATGCAACACCTTCCAACAGTTTCACCAATTCGGCAAACTCATTTGAAAGGTTTACATTGTTAAAGGTGTGTTTTTGATATTTTTCAAAGGCTTCAAAATCCTTTTTATAATCTTTACCCTTTACCGCTTTTTCTAGAATGGATTCCAATTGATCGGTAGCTTTTTCCCGCGCGGATAACACCACTACTATTTTTTCTCCATCCTCCACTTTTTTTGAAACGATTTGTAAAACCCTTCCTATTCCTTCCCCATTGGACAATGACTTACCCCCAAACTTGAGTATCTTGGTTCGTTGTGCCCTACCATTATGATTAAAAATTCCCTTGAGCAATTTTTGTAGTTGTTCAAATTCAATTAGAAATGCATCATGACCATGTAACGATTGTATCTCGCCATAGGTGACATTACCATTGGCCTGTGCCAAACGTTTAAAAGTTTCCTTATTCTCCTTGGCGGTAAAAAAAAGATCCGAATCCACACCGATGATATGAATGTTGGTACCGCTATTCTGTAAATTGATAAAAGTTTCCTCCCCATACCTAGTAACATCTATGGTCTTTAACAACTGATTCATTAATTTGTAAGCGGATAATTGGAACCGTTCCTGTAGTTTTTTTCCATGATGTAACAGCCAACTCTCCACGTTAAAGACCTGTAATTCTTGATTGGTGCTTCTTTTAAACCGTTCTTTGAACGATTCAGGGGTCCGATAACATAACATGGCATGCATTCTTGCATCATGGACCGGCTGTTTTGAGTTCACCAAAAACTGTTCTTGAATCTGACAATTGGCGATTAACCAATCCGTTGATTTCCAATCCGATGCCACTGGAATCAAATGTTCTACCAAATTGGGTTCCAAAGCTGCCATTTCCCATGCAATTCCCCCACCAAGAGATCCTCCAATAATAGCATAGAGTTTTTTGATATTCAATTGTTCCAATCCCATCAAAAATATCCGTGCAATATCTCCCGCCACAAAATCCTTATAGTTTTCAATTACAAAACCATCATATCCGTTACCTGGAATATTGAAAGCCAAAATCGTATACTTTTTGGTATCAATACATTTACCATCGCCCATTAAGGCCGACCACCAACCACCTTCTCCCGTAACATTGGAATTGCCGGTCAGCGCATGGTTTACCAATACAATGGGTGCGGTGTGTAAAGGTTTTCCGAATAACTGATAGGATATGGATATTTCCTGTGAAACACCACTTAAAGTCCTATAATCGCCTAATTTTAGATGATGAAGCATGATGCGTGTCTGTAGTATTTTTTAGTTTATGGACAACATATGGGTCGCCTCTTGTTTGGCTTTTTTAAATACTTCAATGGTCGTTGTTATATCTTTTTTGGTCGTAGCCCAAGAGCATACGCTTATCCGTATAACCGATTTTTTCAGCCATGTGGAACCACCGCACCAAACAGACCCCGAATTCTGGATGTTTTGCAAGGTTAGTTTGGTAAGTTCCTCCGTATCACATGCTACAAGGACCTGGTTAAAGACAACATCGTTAAGTATGGTATATCCATTATTTCTTAACCCTTCTTCCAATTGTTTTGCCCTAGTATGGAAACCGGTCACCATTTTATCTATACCGCTTTTACCCAAATATTTCATTGTAGCCCATAATTCTATGGCCCTAGATCTTTTGGACATTTCAGGACCATATAAAATAGGGTCTTTTTGATCACTGTAAATGATGTATTCTCCCGTGGCCTGTAATGCACTTACCAAGGCCTCCGAATCTCTACATAAAACAATTCCCGAATCATAGGGCGTATTCAAGGTTTTATGGCCGTCAACTGACCAAGAAGACGCATGCTCCATCCCTTGGGTTAAATAGGCCAAGGTTTTTGATGCCGCTGCCCAAAGTCCAAAGGCCCCGTCTATGTGTACCCATGCCCCCGCTTTTCTTGATTTTTCGCAAACCTCGGCAAAGCTATCGAATGCTCCCGTATTGGCATTTCCTGCCTGTAAGAGCAGCAAACAACGATTATCCAGTTTTGGTAATTTGTCCAAAATTAATCTACCTTGATCATCGGAAGGTAACCACTCCACCGTTTCTATACCCAATCCTAAAATGGCCAGGGTCTTTTTTATACTCGCATGTACTTGGGCATGCGCTATGACCCTTATCTTTGGAGCACCGTTCAACCCTCTTGCATTAACGTCCCACCCTTGATTGTGAAGAAGTCTAAACCTCGCCGCTGCCAAGCCGGACAAATTTGCCATGGACGTTCCACTTACAAAACCTGCAACGGTTTCATCGGGTAGGTTGAAAATTTCCTTTAACCAGTTCTCGCATATGGCTTCTAACTTTGCATTTATGGGAGAGGTCAGATAGAGCCCGCCGCATTGATCCCAAAAATCGGATAGCCATTTGGTAGCAATAGAAACCGGAACGGCACCGCCATCCACAAAACCATAATATCTTCCTCCGGTCTGTGCTATGGTCGCTGGGGAACCATATTCATGCAATCTGCGAATAATATCTTCGGCAGATGTCTGCCCATCTGGAAAAGCTTCATCAAAAATCGCTAGCCGTTCTAGATTTTCCCTAGATGGATATACCTGCATTTCCTCAATGCCATCAGCATAGGAAAATGCATAAGATCTCGCCTGATCAAAAATCTTTTTCTCCTTGAGTTCTTCGAACATTTGCCCCTGTAAATCCATCATATTAGGTTTAATTCAATTTGTCCTTTATCAATTTTTCTACACTAGATTGCAGCAAAAGCTTGTTCCAAATCGGATTTTAAATCATCCAAATTTTCCAAGCCTACGGATAAGCGTATCAAATCCTGTGTTACACCCGTAGATTCCTGTGCCGCCTCATCTAACTGTTGATGGGTAGTACTGGCCGGATGGATAATCAAGGATTTGGTATCTCCAATATTTGCCAATAATGAGAATATCTTGGTCTCATCGGCAATCTTTTTAGCGGAATCAAAACCACCCTTTACACCAAAAGTCACAATACTACTTTGCCCGTTTGGAAGGTACTTTTCTGTGAGGTCATAGTAGTTGCTCGATTCCAAACCTGGGTAGTTTATCCAGACTACTTCATCCCTATTTTGGAGCCATTTGGCCAATTCCAAAGCATTTTCACTGTGTTTTTTCATACGTACCTCCAAGGTCTCCAATCCTTGTATAATTTGAAAGGCGTTAAAAGGACTCAATGCAGCGCCATGATCTCGTAATCCCTCGATCCTTACTTTAGCAATAAAGGCCGCTGGCCCTAAAGCCTCATGATATACCAGTCCATGATATCCTGGAGAAGGTTCCGTAAACTCGGGAAACTTACCATTGCTGTAATCAAAAGTACCTGCATCGATGATGGCACCGCCTAGGGCCGTTCCGTTCCCGTTAATGTACTTGGTAAGTGAATGTATTACAATATTTGCCCCGTGTGCTATAGGATTCAAAAGTGCCGGGGTTGCTACGGTATTATCAACAATAAAAGGAACCTGTGCTGCTTTTGCCTCTTCCGATATGGCCTTAAGATCTAACACATCCAACTTGGGGTTACCCAAAGATTCCACAAAAAAGGCTCTTGTATTCTCCTGTACGGCCTTCCCAAAATTCGAAGGGTCGGAAGGGTCTACAAAAGTAGTGGTAATACCCAATCTTGGTAAGGTCACATTAAACAGATTGTAGGTTCCACCATAGAGGCTATTGGATGAAACAATATGGTCTCCGGCCTTTAAAAGCACCAATAACGTGGTTGATATGGCAGCCGTCCCGGATGCGGTCACCACGGAAGCTATTCCACCTTCCAATGCAGCTAAACGTTGCTCTAAAATATCGTTGGTAGGATTGTTGATCCTTGTATAAATATTTCCCGTTTCCGCCAATGAAAACAAATTAGCGGCATGATCGGCGTTATCGAATACGTATGCAGTACTTTGATAAATGGGTACGGCACGTGTTCCGCCGTTCAATGTGGTGTCATGCCCTGCATGCAGAGCATTGGTAGAAAACTTTTGTTCACTCATGACTTTCGTTTTTTAATTCATATTTAGTTAAACAAAAAAGCCAAACCCCTAACTGCCCATGCAATTAAGTGAAATCAAAAAGTTAAAAAGAAAGCAAATTATTTGGATAATTTATGTGTTATCTGTTCGCCTGGGCGAATAGAATTTAGCACCTTCTTTGTCATAAATTTATTGGGAAAAACAAAGGGTTGCTAAGGCTTCATAGGGTCTATTCCCTCCACCTTTCTTGATAACCATTCAATATGTGTTTGAACTTTGAACTACAAATATAGCTATGGAAATTTTTAATTTCCTAATCTTTTCCTGAAAATTATAAATTAAATGCTGATTTTACGTTGTCCACGGCATCCAATTTTTCCCATGTAAATAGTTCTACTTCTTTCTCGACCTTACCATTATAGGGTGTCTCAAAAATTTTCGTAACTGTTTTTGGTTGTTTTCCCATATGCCCATAGGCGGCAGATTCCAAGTAAATGGGATTCCTAAGTTTTAACCGTTCCTCAATGGCAAAAGGTCTCATATCGAACAAATCGGATACTTTTTGTGCAATTTCCCCATCACTCAAATTTACTTTGGAGGTACCATAGGTATCCACGAATATCGAAGTAGGTTCTACAACCCCAATGGCATAACTTACCTGCACCAATATTTCATCCGCTACGCCTGCAGCTATCAAATTTTTCGCTGCATGCCGCGCTGCATAGGCAGCGCTCCTGTCTACTTTACTCGGGTCCTTGCCGCTGAACGCCCCACCTCCATGAGCTCCCTTTCCCCCATAGGTGTCCACAATGATCTTACGCCCGGTTAAACCAGAATCGCCGTGAGGTCCTCCGATCACGAATTTTCCTGTTGGGTTGATATGATATGTTATTTTATCATTGAAAAGTTTCTGTACATAATCCGGAAATTGTGCGATTACCTTAGGAATTAGTATATGGATGATATCACTTTTAATTTTTTGAAGCATAATATCATCATCGGCATCAAAGGCATCGTGCTGCGTAGAGACTACAATTGTATCTATGCGTTGCGGCACATTGTTATCCGAATATTCAATGGTAACCTGTGCTTTTGCATCGGGCCTTAGATACGTAATTTCCTTATTTTCACGTCTTAAGTTGGCAAGTACTTGCAATAGTTTATGTGATATATCCAATGCCAAGGGCATATAATTCTCTGTCTCATTGGTGGCATAACCAAACATCATACCTTGGTCCCCGGCACCTTGATTTTCTTTAGCGCCCCTATCCACACCTTGATTTATATCCTGTGATTGCTCATGTATCAAAGAAATCACCCCGCAAGAATCACCACTGAACTGGTATTCCCCTTTGGTATATCCTATATCATTGATGACACTTCTTGCAATATCCTGAACGTCCAGATAAGTTGCGCTTTTCACCTCGCCGGCCAAAACTACCTGACCAGTAGTGACCAAAGTTTCGCAGGCTACCTTACTTTCAGGATCAAATGCCAAAAAATTATCCAACAAAGCATCGCTTATTTGATCCGCTATTTTATCCGGATGTCCTTCACTAACAGATTCAGAAGTAAATAAATAGGCCATATACTAAAATTTTTGTCTTGAGCAATTTGCTGAAAGTCGTTAAAGGAGTTTACAACACGAATATTCCCGGTGGTAACTGCTTTAGCATTTTTAGCGCCTTAAATTTATTTTGGGCACGAGGTTGCAATCAGTCAAATCCTTCCTCTTTTTAATCGAGGATCAAAAATACATATTTGCCGAAGAAATAAAAATCTAAAAATGAAAATTATTTAAAGGTATTTCAACCTATATTTTTTTCTCTTACATAAGATACTTGTATATTGTGTGCCTAACCTTATATTAATAACCAACCTATAATGATTAGCACCATATGCATATTGCAGTAGCTGGAAACATAGGAGCAGGGAAAACCACGTTGACCAGGTTACTTTCCAAACATTATAAGTGGGAAGCCCATTTTGAAGATGTAGTGGACAATCCATATCTGGACGATTTCTATAATCAAATGGAACGGTGGAGCTTTAACCTGCAAATTTATTTTTTGAATAGTAGGTATCGACAAATCCTTCAGATACGGGAGAGTGGCAAGAATATTATCCAGGATCGGACGATTTATGAGGATGCGCATATATTTGCTCCTAACCTACATGCCATGGGTTTAATGACCAATAGGGATTTCAGTAACTATTCCAGCCTTTTTGAGCTGATGGAAAGTTTGGTGCAACCACCCGATCTCCTAATCTATCTTAGAAGTTCTATTCCCAATTTGGTGAAGCAGATCCATAAAAGGGGCCGGGAATATGAAAATACAATTTCAATAGATTATCTAAGCCGACTTAATGAGCGCTATGAGGCTTGGGTTCACAGCTATGAAAAGGGTAACCTTTTGATAGTTAATGTAGATGATCTGGATTTTGTGGATAACCCGGAACATTTAGGGCAAGTCATTACTAAAATCGATGCTGAAATCAACGGTCTTTTTTGACAATTGTTAGCATCAGATCTATATAATAAATAAAAAAAGGGGGAGCATATATGCTCCCCCTTTTTTCTTCTAGAAATTCTATTTTCAACTTATTGGTTTTCCTTTAGGTTCAACGAAGTTTTAAAAGCTTCTACTTTTGTATGTACTTCTTCCACTGTTCCTACAAAAACTTTTTCTTCAACCGTCTGCTTTCCGTTTACAGTGGTCGTATATGCAATAGTAGCCTCAGCTAAATCCGGGCTCTTCAAATCCATTTCCACCCTTACTTCCTTAGTACCATTTGCCATTCCTATTTCTTCTGTGGTATGTCCTCCTAAAATTGGTGCTATGACCAAACCTACCAAACAAGTAAGTTTAATCAAGATATTCATGGAGGGTCCTGACGTATCTTTGAACGGATCACCAACAGTATCCCCGGTTACCGCTGCCTTATGCGCATCAGAACCCTTGTAGGTCATCTCACCGTCAATCATTACACCGGCCTCGAAGGATTTTTTTGCATTGTCCCATGCACCACCGGCATTATTCTGAAAAATAGCCCACATAACGCCTGACACACAAACCCCTGCCATATATCCTCCTAGCGGTTCCGCTCCAAAAATCAATCCGATTATGATCGGCGTAATAATGGTTATCAATCCCGGTAATATCATTTCTTTTAATGCAGCTTTTGTAGAGATATCCACGCATTTGGCATACTCCGGAACACCCGTCCCTTCCATAATACCAGGAATCTCCTTAAACTGCCTTCGCACTTCCTGGACCATTTCCATGGCCGCTTTGCCAACAGATTGCATGGCAAGTGCGGAGAATATAACGGGAATCATACCTCCAACAAATAACATGGCAAGCACATCGGCTTTAAAAATATTTATCCCATCGATTCCCGTGAAGGTTACATAGGCCGCAAACAAGGCTAAAGCCGTTAAGGCGGCAGAAGCTATGGCAAAACCTTTACCAACGGCAGCTGTTGTGTTCCCTACGGAATCCAAAATATCCGTGCGTTCACGTACTTCGGGATCTAACTCACTCATTTCGGCAACACCCCCGGCATTATCCGCTATAGGACCAAAAGCATCTATCGCCAACTGCATGGCCGTAGTAGCCATCATGGCGGAAGCAGCAAGGGCCACGCCATAAAATCCTGCTAAGGCATATGACCCATATATCGCGGCCGCAAACAACAACACGGATGCGAAGGTTGATTTCATCCCTACTGCCAAACCTGCAATAATATTGGTTGCAGCCCCGGTAGAACTATTTTTAACGATATCCAACACGGGTTTTTTACCTAAACTTGTGTAATAAGCCGTAACTACCGATATTAACGCGCCAACGGCCAAGCCAATCATGGCCGAATAGAATACATGTCTTGAAGGAATGTCTTTTGATCCCTCCCCAAAAAAGTTCATTTGCATAGTTTCCGGTAGCATCCAATCGATAAGGAACCAGCTGGCAACCAAGGTCAATAGGATAGACACCCAGTTACCTGTGTCCAAAGCTTTTTGTACTTGAGACTCTTTGGCGTCATTACTCGAAATTTTAACCAAGAACGTTCCAATAATAGATGCTAAAATGCCTACACCGGCAATAACGATAGGCAGAAGTATTGGGCCCATATTATTAAATGCATCGGTATGTTGTGAAACACTGGACATATCCTTGACCAAATAATTCCCGAGTACCATCGATGCCAAAACGGTAGCAACATACGACCCAAAAAGGTCTGCACCCATTCCCGCAACATCACCAACGTTATCACCTACATTATCCGCTATGGTCGCAGGGTTACGTGGGTCGTCTTCAGGAATTCCTGCCTCTACTTTCCCTACCAAATCAGCTCCTACATCAGCTGCTTTGGTGTAGATACCACCACCTACACGGGCAAACAATGCTATAGATTCCGCTCCTAATGAGAACCCTGCCAAAGTTTCCAACACAATGGTCATATTTTCATAAAAACCGCCTTCTTGGCCCATAAACTGTCCTATAAACATAAAGAACAATAAGCTAAGCCCCAATACGGCCAAACTGGCGACACCCAATCCCATAACGGTACCTCCCCCAAAGGAAACTTTAAGCGCCTGAGGCAAACTTGTTTTTGCGGCTTCAGCGGTTCTCGCATTGGCTTCCGTAGCGATGCGCATACCTATATTACCCGCCAAAGCGGATAAGATAGCCCCAAAAATAAAAGCGGGTACGATCATCCAACTCGTTGTTTCTACTATGGTGGAAATCCCAAATAAAGCGGCGGAAGCGATGAGCACGAATATAGCCAATAGGCGATATTCCGCACTTAAAAAAGCTAAAGCCCCTTCCTTTATGGCTTTGGAGATACCTTGCATTTTATCGCTCCCCGCAGCTTGTTTCTTTACCCAGGCCATTTTTACCATCATAAAAAGTAAACCTAGTACCGCCAAACCTATTGGCACAAAAATAATATTGGATTCCATTTGTAAGTTTTTGTTTATTAATAAGCTGGGCAAAAGTAGTAAAATCATACAGAATAAAAAAAGCAATACCCCAAACTGAATATCGCTTTTTTATATACGAAAATATTGGAATTATTTAATACTCACTTCTTTTGTCGGCACATCGCTCTCTTTAAAACGGGCTATACATTTGGCAACGATTTCCTTGGCCTCTTGCACATCTCCCCATCCTCCGACATCTACTTTTTTCTTTTCCAAATCCTTATATACTTTAAAAAAATGTTCTATTTCCTTAATAAGATGTGGATTCAATTCTTTTAAATCGCCCACTCTATTTGAAATGGGATCGGATACCGGTACGCATATCACTTTTTCATCCGGCCCCTTCTCATCTGTCATGTGAAACACACCTATAGGTTTAACCTCCATTACACAACCCGGGAAGGTAGGTTCCGTAACCAAAACCAACACATCCAAAGGGTCACCGTCCAAGGCCAAGGTCTCGGGAACAAAGCCATAATCCGCAGGATACATCATGGACGAAAATATCATCCGGTCATAGCGTACTTTCTTTAGTTCAAAATCGTACTCGTATTTATTTCTACTTCCTTTGGGAATCTCTATCAAAACATCAAAAGATGTAATTTCTTGTGCAGTCATAATCTTTTTAAATTTGGTCAGCAAAGATACTTGAAATTTAAGGAAAATGAGGTTAAATAACTGTAAAGAAGCTGCTTGTCATAGACCGATTATCTAAAAACATCGACAAGGGTATGGCCAGGATTACAGTAAAGATGTACTCTAAAAACTAAAACCAAAAGATCCTGTTATACCAAAGGCCCTTGCATCGGGATTATCCAAATAATTTCCCCTAAAGTTAAAATCGATCCTGAAAATTTTAAAGATGTTACCTACCCCAAACGAATACTCCCAATATATTTGTTCATCCGGAGCCAACAAGGGAATATTAGTAGGGCTGTTCAGTGCAATATTTTCGTCGGAAAGTTGCCCCCACGCCCCCCTTAGACCAATTATCTCCCTAAGATTTAACTTCCGCAAAAAAGGTATCCTGGAGAAAAGGCGACCATTAAAATTATGTTCAAAATGCAAGGAGACATAGGTATCTGTCACAAACTCATAAAAATCCAAATTGGGAAAGGTATTGTATATGGAAAATAAGGTTTGGTTACCGGGAACAACATTCAAAAGACTTAAGGGTACTTCCCCAAAGGTTTTCCCTACCTCAATAGTGCTGAGCAATCTACCAAAGCCTCCGATCTGCCAAGGTTGGGTATACGAAAACTGAAGACGCTCATAATCAAAATCGCTTTCCAGAAAGCCATCGATTCCCTTGGTATAGTTTAATAGAAGCGTACTAAAATTATCATTGATATTTATACGTTCCACACCATAGCCTATGGTTCTTTTTCCTGGGGTATAAACCACTATGGTATTGATATCAAATTGTTTCACCTCGGAAGAAACACCGGTCGGCGAGGACGGATCCACATAATCTAAATTAAATACGTTGGGCAGGGCAGAGCTCAAAGTCCTGAACGAACTCCCTACCCGTATCCTAAAATTGGTCAAGGGCTCTATTTCGACATTAAAAGCGGTGAGGTTAATATTGGTCAACCGATCATTGGCCCCAACCGTAAGTACGGAAGAGGAGGCGATGCTCCTTCCCAAAACATCATTGGTAGCTGTAAGGCTAAGTCCCAATTGCTCTACATCGCGCCTATTACCGCCAGAGACGATCAGCCTATTCTTACGATCCAAAAGCCATTTTGCCGAAAAGCCGTGCTTAAACTTACGATCATCAAAACCGTAGGCCATATATCCTTCCAAACGCCAAGGGTCATTTTGCCCAAAATACGTACGGGCACCTCCCCTTAATCGAATACCTTCTGCATCATTAAACCCAAATACACTGTAGATATCCCCTAAATCCAGATTCCATTTATCTATTTCGACGTACCCTGAATTCAAAATACTAACTACATTATAAATGGTTTTAAACTTCGGTACGGTTTTTAGCGTATCCAAAAGTTTATACACCCCTTTTTCATCCTTGTTTAAATTTTCCAAACGGCTATTCTTCCAGAACGTACTATCCCTGTTAAACACAATGGGGTCGAACGGATCTGCTACATTGTTATAGAAATCCTTTGGTTTTGGCACATCGAAAATATAATTATCATAAACGGTGGTTCTTTTACCGTAGACACCCCGGGACTTCTCTTTTTTTCTTAAACTAAAGTCACTCAGCATATAATCTCGTTTCAGCAAAAAAACCGAGTCGTTTACCACATCAAAATCTTGTTCAATATAAATCTCTTTCACCCAATTTATATTAGCACTTTTGGTCACTTCAAGGTTAATTTTTTTAATGGCAAAAGTGGAATCGTTGACCCAAAAGTCCCCCTTGAAGGTTAATTCGTTTTTTCGCCTAGGGTAATAAATGATATTATAACACCATTTGTTTTCTATATAGGCGCTATCGGACAAGATATAATTATACGTATCTATTCCCGTTTTGGAAAGTGGACTTGTAAAGCTCTTATCAAAAAACTTTAGGTAATTTTCATAAATATCGTAATCCGAGTATAGGTCCTGTATAAAAGCGGTGATAGCTTGGTTATTGTCAAAACCGGAATTTTTATTCCCCAGAACGTCTTCTTTTTCCTCATTGAGCACATTATCGCCATATACCTTGGAAGCGACTTCATTCAAAAAAATGGGCAAATATGTTTTTCCCGTAATTCTTGAGGTGTCCAAATCTTCGAACATAAACTCAAGCCCCTTGAAGAGTTTACTTTGTATTAGGGCACTATCAATCGTATTAAGGTCAAACTCTATTTTTTCATATTTATCATATTTATATTGTTTGAACATGCGCAGTCCGTTGACACGCTTCTTGGCCCAAATCTTACGTAATATATCAATAGCGGGATTATTTTTTTTGGACTGTTTTCCCACATAGACCACTACTTCATCCAACTGTTCACTACCTTCCTTAAGCACAACTTCCATATTGTAGTTGACTTTGCCAGACAAGCTAACCTCCATGGGGTCATAACCAATAAAGGAAACCACTAAAGTATCGTAAGTAGTTTCGGATTCCATGTAAAACCTTCCATTATCATTGGTAATGGTACCTTCAATGGAATTTTTGAAAAGTACGTTTGCAAAAGCAATGGGTGAACCCAACTCATCCAAAACGATTCCGCTAACTTTGGTCTGGGAGAACACGCACAAGGAAAAGAGGAGAAAAAAAGGAATAAAAAGTTTTTTCATCTATTCGATAAATTCATTTACAACCTTATTATGGATAAACAAGGATATGACATAAATGATCGGTTAATTGATTTAGGGTAATAATTGTATCAAATAGTGTTCCTCTTTTAAAAAAAATTCGCCGACTTTTGTCGGCGAGGCTAATATACCTTTACAAAATGGTTTTTGTTATTTATATAACACTTTCTTAACAGCCGCAATTACATCTTCATGATTTGGTAACCATTCGGCCAGCAAAACAGGGGAATAAGGGGCTGGAGTATCCGCTGTATTTATTTTTATAATCGGTGCATCCAAATAATCGAAAGCGTTGGATTGGATATGATACGTAATTTCGGTAGCCACATTTCCAAAAGGCCAAGCTTCCTCTAAAACAACCAATCTATTGGTTTTCTTAACGGAATTAAGAACAGCATCATAGTCCAATGGCTTTACCGTGCGCAAATCTATGATTTCACAACTTATACCTTCTTTCTCCAATTCATTAGCCGCTTTATAGGCCTCCTTTATAATCTTTCCAAAAGAAACTATGGTAACATCTTTTCCCTCCCTTTTAATATCTGCGACCCCTAATGGAATGGTATATTCCCCCTCGGGAACTTCGCCTTTATCACCATACATTTGTTCGGACTCCATAAAAATAACCGGATCGTCGTCACGGATAGCCGACTTCAACAAACCCTTTGCATCATTGGGATTGGACGGGACCACTACTTTGAGTCCCGGGCAGTTGGCGTACCAACTTTCAAAAGCCTGGGAATGTGTCGCGGCCAATTGACCTGCCGAAGCCGTAGGGCCACGAAAAACGATGGGACAATTAAATTGCCCGCCAGACATCTGTCGGATTTTAGCGGCATTATTGATTATTTGATCAATTCCGACCAACGCAAAATTAAATGTCATGAATTCCACTATAGGCCTATTACCGTTCATGGCCGAGCCAATAGCAACACCGGAAAACCCTAATTCGGAAATAGGTGTATCAATTACCCGTTCGGGACCAAATTCATCCAACATTCCTTTTGAAGCTTTATAGGCCCCGTTATACTCGGCAACTTCCTCCCCCATCAAGTAAATGGACTCGTCCGTTCTCATTTCCTCGGACATGGCTTCAGCTATGGCCTGTCTAAACTGTAATGTTTTCATATGGTATCTGCCCTAATTGGTTAAAACTAATCATTAAAACGCAAGCAAAAATAGGAAAATATATATCAAATAATTAATAGGAGGTAGTAAAAAAAATATCAAAATTTACTATGCATGCATAGTAAATTTTAAAATTAATGGCTATCTTAGCGCAGTTCTTTTAAAGGCAAAAAAAATTATACAATGAAGATATTAGTTTGCATAAGTAATGTACCGGATACCACCTCAAAGATCAACTTTACCGAAGGTGACACAAAGTTCGACACCAATGGTGTTCAGTTCGTAATCAACCCCAATGATGAATTTGGTCTTACCAGGGCCATGTGGTTCAAAGAAAAACAGGGAGCCTCCGTTCATGTAGCTACCGTTGGAGGACCCTCCACCGAACCTACGATTAGAAAGGCATTGGCAATTGGCGCCGATGAAGCTATTAGAATAAATGCAGAACCAACGGATGGCTTTTTTGTGGCGCAACAGTTGGCAGAGGTAGCCAAGAATGGTGGATACGACCTTATTATCGCCGGCAGGGAATCCATTGATTACAATGGCGGAATGGTTCCCGGTATGATGGCGACACTTTTAGACATGAATTTTGTGAACACCTGCATAAGCCTAGATGTGGATGGTACAAATGCAACGGCCATGCGCGAAATTGATGGAGGTAAAGAAAAAATAGCCACTTCCTTGCCCCTTATCGTAGGTGGACAAAAAGGATTGGTGGAAGAAAGTGACCTGCGAATTCCGAACATGAGGGGAATTATGATGGCACGGCAAAAGAAACTAAATGTAGTGGAACCCATAGAAGCTACAAACGCAACGGAAGATGTCAAATTTGAAAAACCTGCACCGAAAGGGGCGGTTAAATTGGTAGATGCGGAAAATATAGATGAGTTAATCGATCTTTTACACAACGAAGCAAAGGTAATCTAAAATATAAATAACAAATTCTAAGCTCTAAGTTCCTAAAGTTGGAATTTGGGATTTGAATATTGAAATTTCAAAAAATTATGTCAGTACTAGTATATACAGAATCGGAAAACGGAAAGTTCAAAAAGAACGCCTTTGAGGTAGCATCCTATGCCCATGAAGTAGCTAAACAATTGGGCACTACCGCAACGGCCATAGCGTTCAATATGGAAGAAGATGAGAGCTTGGGCGCTTATGGTATCCCAAAAGTTTTAAACGTATCCGAGGATACGCTAAAAACATTCAATGCAAAGGCTTTTGCCAACGTAATTGCTCAAGCTGCGGAAAAAGAAGAAGCCAAGGTGGTGGTGGTAAGCTCTAGTGCCGACACTAAATTTTTAGCATCGATATTAACCGCCCAATTAAAAGCGGGATATGTGCCCAATGTAGTGGGGGCACCGGAAAGCACAAGTCCGTTTGTTGTAAAGCGCACCGCTTTTAGCAACAAAGGTTTTGCCCATACTCAAATTAATTCGGATATCAAGGTAATAGGCGTCTCCAATAATGCCTTCGGCGCCATTGAAAACAAAACAGACACCACAATAGAGCATTTTAGCCCTTCTGTCAGTGATTCGGATTTTTCCACTAAATCCATTGAAATAGATAAAGTAGTGGGCAAAGCCACTATCGCGGATGCGGATATCGTAGTTTCTGCGGGAAGAGGATTAAAAGGACCTGAAAATTGGGGCATGGTAGAAGAATTGGCAGATGTCCTGGGAGCTGCCACCGCTTGCTCTAAACCGGTTTCCGACCTTGGCTGGCGATCTCATGGGGAACATGTAGGCCAAACTGGAAAACCTGTTGCCAGTAACTTATACATTGCCATTGGTATATCTGGAGCTATACAACATTTGGCGGGTGTTAGCGCCTCCAAGGTAAAAGTAGTCATCAATACCGATCCCGAAGCTCCCTTCTTTAAAGCGGCAGATTATGGTATTGTGGGAGATGCTTTCGAAGTAGTTCCTAAATTGACGGAAAAATTAAAGGAATTTAAAGCCCAGAACGCTTAATTTTTGTTAATTTGTGCCCCTGAAGGGCTGTTTAAATAATTGGACATCCCTTTATTTAAACAGCCCTTTGTGGTTTATATATCCATATGAGTTTAGTTCGATTAAAAATAAAAGGGATTTCATATAGCCAAACGCAAAATGGTGCATATGCCCTAATATTGAATGAAGTGGAAGGTGACCGAAAGCTACCGATAGTCATAGGAGCCTTTGAAGCACAATCCATAGCTATTGCCCTTGAAAAGGAGATAAAACCTCCAAGGCCTCTGACCCATGATCTTTTCAAAAATTTTGCGGATAGATTCGATATTGTCGTAAAACAGGTGATCATTCATAAACTAGTGGATGGCGTTTTTTATTCCAGTATTATTTGCGAGCGGGATAAAATAGAGGAAATTATTGATGCCAGGACCAGTGATGCGATAGCATTGGCACTTCGGTTCAATGCACCCATTTTCACCTATAAGACCATATTGGACAAAGCAGGTATATTCCTTAAGTTTTCTTCTAAGGACAAGGACAAGGATGAAAACGACGAGAGTATCGTAGTAGACGAAATACTTCAGGAAGGCGAGACCGTGGAAATAGATATGGGAGGGTCCGATGCTTACAAAGAACTCACTTTAGAAGAGCTACATAAAGAATTGGAAAAGGCCGTAGCCAATGAAGACTACGAAAAAGCGGCAAAACTCAGGGATGAAATATCCAAACGCAAGTAACCCACCAAGAACCATTTTATGAAATACCAACTTTGGATTCTTATCATTGTATGTAGTATTTCCCTTCCCACTATCGCTCAAGAAACAACACTTACGGATAGTATAGCATCTATCGCTGAAACAACTACCATAAATGATATAGCTACCAAAGAACTCCCTAAGCTTATTGATAATGATGGATTTTCCATAAATAGTCTGTGGCGCGGAATATTGGGTATGGGCATTCTCATAGTTATTGCATTTCTTTTTAGTTCAAATAGAAAAGCCATAAATTGGAAAACGGCAGGAATAGGTCTTGGCATACAGCTACTTATTGCCATTGGTGTTTTAAAGGTACCTTTCATAAAGGCCGCGTTTGAAGGTATTGGAAAGGTTTTTGTGAGTATATTGGATTTTACAAGAGCAGGAAGTAAATTTCTGTTCGAAGGTCTTGTCATAGATATGGATACCTTCGGATTTATTTTTGCCTTCCAAGTACTTCCAACAATCATATTTTTTTCGGCACTTACGTCCGTATTGTTCTACTTAGGTATTATACAAAAAGTGGTGAAGGCATTGGCTTGGCTGTTAACCAAATCTTTAGGGATCTCGGGAGCGGAAAGCTTAAGCATAGCCGGAAACATTTTCTTGGGGCAAACAGAGGCCCCCTTGCTCATAAAAGCCTATTTGGAAAAAATGAACCGGTCCGAAATCCTTTTGGTCATGATCGGTGGAATGGCAACCGTGGCCGGAGCGGTCTTGGCCGCTTATATCGGATTTTTAGGTGGGGATGATGCTGAACTTAGATTGTACTTTGCCAAACACCTACTTGCCGCATCCGTAATGGCGGCACCGGGGGCCATAGTAATCTCTAAAATATTATATCCACAAACCGAAGCCATAAATACCGAGGTCAATGTATCCTCCGAAAAAATTGGCGCCAACATATTGGATGCCATCGCCAATGGTACTACCGAGGGCTTAAAATTGGCGGTGAACGTAGGTGCTATGTTATTGGTTTTCGTAGCCTTTATTGCCATGCTCAATGGAATTTTGGGTTGGATAGGCGACTTCACCACCTTAAATAATTTAATTGCCCAATATACTTCCTATGAAAGCTTTTCTCTTGAAGCTGTACTTGGTGTGGTCTTTGCTCCATTAATGTGGCTCATTGGTGTTGCGGAGGAAGATATTATGCTTATGGGACAATTACTGGGGATTAAATTGGCGGCCAGTGAATTTATAGGATACATACAGTTGGCAGAACTGAAAAATATGGGTAAAGCTACGCATTTTACATATAACAAATCCGTTATTATGGCCACCTATATGCTTTGTGGGTTTGCCAATTTTGCCTCCATTGGCATCCAAATTGGCGGTATAGGCTCTTTGGCTCCCGGGCAGCGAAAAACCTTGTCAGAGTTTGGGATGAAAGCGGTTTTGGGTGGGTCCTTGGCCTCTTTGCTTTCCGCAACAATCGCTGGACTGATTTTGGGGTAAGCAGTTGAGGGTGAAGGGTGAAGGGTTAAAATTAAATCGGAATATGGAATGAGAAATTTCAGAGAACTTGAAGTCTGAAAAGACTCTAGAAAATTGGTCAAGGAAATCTATTTATTTACTAAATGCCTTCCGGAATCCGAAAAATACGGATTGGTTTCTCAAATCAATAGATGTGTCATTTCGATACCAGCAAATATAGCAGAGGGTTCTGCAAAATATTCTCAAAAAGATTTTGTTCGTTTTCTACAAATTAGTCTTGGTTCAGCTTATGAATTGGAGTCGCACATTATTCTTTGTGGCGACCTGGAATTTGTTCAAATAACTACTATCTCTGCCATTTTAAAAAAAATATAAGTGCTACAAAAGAGAATTGCTTCGTTGATAAAATATAATAACTCATAAGTTACATACTTTGAACTTTAACCCTTAAACTTTTAACTTTGACCCAATGAAGCAATACCACGATTTATTAAGACATGTTCTGGAAACGGGCAATCAAAAAGGAGATCGCACCGGTACCGGCACCCTAAGCGTTTTTGGATACCAAATGCGGTTTGACCTAAGCGAGGGTTTCCCAATGGTTACCACCAAAAAACTTCACCTAAAATCCATTGTACACGAACTATTGTGGTTTTTAAAAGGCGACACCAATATTGGTTATCTCCAGGAAAACGGTGTACGTATATGGAACGAGTGGGCCAATGAGCATGGAGATTTGGGTCCTGTTTATGGCCACCAATGGCGTAATTGGAACAATGAGGACATTGATCAAATCAAGGAGGTAATCCATTCTATAAAAAACAACCCCAACAGTAGGCGTATGTTGGTCACCGCTTGGAATCCGGGTGTGTTACCGGATACGTCCGTCTCATTTTCCGATAATGTGGCCCGTGGTAAGGCAGCCTTACCCCCTTGTCATGCTTTTTTTCAATTCTATGTTGCAGACGGAAAATTATCCTGTCAATTGTATCAACGTAGTGCGGATATTTTTTTGGGAGTCCCCTTTAATATTGCATCTTATGCCTTGTTTACTATAATGATTGCACAAGTATGTGGTTTGGAAGCCGGGGAATTTATACACACATTTGGGGATGCACACATTTACAACAATCATTTGGAACAAGTAACCTTGCAACTGAGCAGGGAACCCAGACCCCTACCCAAAATGGTATTGAATCCGCAGGTAACGAATATCTTCGATTTTACATTTGAGGATTTTACATTGGTCGATTATAATCCGCATCCGCATATTAAAGGGGTTGTAGC